>CBFHPA010000117.1:0-1698 GCA_965657565.1 Oceaniferula sp. | reverse complement strand
AAACTCTCGGTGCAACCAATCGTCCTCCTCGGCAAGTTCTGGCGAATAGTTCACAAGCACAGCAACTTCTGGAACAGCCTCATTTTCCGGCCTCTTGATGACCTCAATCGGGCTATCTTCAGTACCAAAGTGCAGTATCTGCCTCTCCATGTCCTCCGGCGCTTTTTGATAGAACAAAAAGACACCCATTACTAACAAGCTCAGCACACTGACCACCAAAAGGGACGCCAACTTACGCTTCTTGCGGTGCTCATTGCGAAACTTTCCCTCAAGCGCGTCAGCCGCCACCCCCATAGAGCGCGAAGTGCTGACCCACCTGTCCTGAGTCTGCGTAGTTTCCTGAGAACACTGCGCCCTCAAGCGCTTTTTGACTTCATGCGCCAAGGAAGGGCTTCCACCCAAATGCTCGCCTAACTCGTAATGCATTTGAATTTGCTCATACAGCCCCGCCAGCTCCTCCGGAGAAAGCTCGGCCAACAGCGCAAGATCTTGCACACTCAATGGCTTCCTACCGGAAGCACGCCGGCAGAGCAAATCGGCCAAGCGCTCTTTTTGAACATTAGATGATTCCGTCATGACCTCTCCCGAACGCTTTGAAGTTCCCCTTTGATACAATCCCTCAGACTCTTCCGCAATCGATAAAGCAGAGCACGAACCGCCTGCTTGCTACGACTCGTTGAATCCGCAATCTGCTCCGTCGAAACCCGCGAACAATAATAATCCGTGAGCAGCGTTTGGTGCTCATTGGGAACCTTCTTTAAACAATTCAACAAAGCTTGATGCCTGGCATCCACCTCACCGTGCTGAGTCTCCTGCTCAGGAAGTGCTGATATCTGGCCTAGGTTCTCAATCACTCGATCCGCATGTCGCTCCAACAGCCGGTTCCTCCGCCCCTGCTTCCGAAACTCCGCTCGCAGCTTGTTTTTGGCCGTCCCCTGAAAAAAAGAGACCAGCTGACCGGGATCCCGAACACGTCCGATTTTCTGCAAGCCCGTGATCAACGTATCCTGAGCCAAATCGTCAATACTCATCGCTGGGCCAGCTGTGAGAGCCAAATAAGCCCGCACCGGCTTTTCGACCAAATCAACGATCTCGTCCATGGCCCGCAGGCTTCCCCCCGAGGCTCGGTCAATCAGTTCTTTTATCCTCTTTGAGCTGCTCTCCATGAAAAATACTTCTTACCGAGTATAGTGTCCCCAATATGGGAAAAGTGACACCACAAAAAACCTGCCAGAGGGATTGGTTCACCAGACCTGATATGGGCAACGCATGCGTATCAAACACAGATGAAACCCATGACCACAGATCGTCACAGATACTTGCGGATACCATGATCTGTGCTCATCCTTCCCCATCTGTGCTGATCTGTGTTAAATACCAGCACGATGCGTTCACAAGGCATGATATGGGATCACGCAATTCACCTTGGCGATCTTGGCGTCCGCCTGAGGCGGATGGCGTGAGCTTCTTGACTTAAACTTGAACTGGTAACTCGAACTTCCGCGACGCGGCCATCATTCATTCGCCATCAGAAATCGCCGCTTTGCGGCTCACTTGTTTCGGCTCCGGGAGGTGCTCCACAAAATCGCCGTCCTTGTTGCGGAATTCCTCCACGGCTTTGAGCCTGAGCTCAGTCAGCTTGTCTGCATACTCGACATTCACCGCCAGGTTTTTGAGCTCATCGTTCATCTACCGCGG
>CBFHPA010000116.1:0-1934 GCA_965657565.1 Oceaniferula sp. | reverse complement strand
CTCAGCATCTTACTTATTTGGCCTTTTGAACGGCTAGCTTACGATGCTGCGCTGCGATATCTGATTGCCCAATTGCCGCGTAAGCCTTGGCGAGCAACGCATGCACAGCCGCCTGGTTTGATGCTTTCGATAAGCACCGCTCCAGGGAAACAATAGCCCCCTGCCATTTCTGGTAATGCACCTGCACTTCACCCAGCCGATGATAGAAATCAGCATGATAAATAGCATCACAAGTTCTCAGCGCCTTCTTGATCATTTGCTCAACCCTCGCGTAATCTGGACTATCTTCGGCAAGCAAAACTTGAGTCAATTGGAGAACAGCATCTGCATTTTGAGGATCAGACTCCACCGCTTGCTCAAGCAGCTTACGCCTGTCTTGGGTTGCTGCCGGATCCAGTGTTGCCAAAGATATATTCACCTGCGACTGGGACTTAGCACCTTGAGAGGCAGTCGATTTAGCAAGCACTTCTTCGAGGATACCTTTCACTCTCTCTTTCTGGCTAGAATCTCTATCTGCAATGTAGGAGAGCGCCTCAATGGCTGACTCACAGCTAGGTTGCGTTTGCAACGCTAGCTCAAGCTCGTCCAACATATCTCCAAAGCCAGTGTTCGCACCAGACGGAAGCTTCTGAAAAGCCTCAATCGCCCTATTATAGTGGTATGCCATACGCAACGCTCTCACTTGCTCCATCGGCGAGGCTTGTCGCGATGATAGCATTTCACCCCTGTTTGCTCGATTACTTGAGAACCTGGACTCCAAAATTTGCAAGGCATTGTCAGCAATCTCATACCTCTTCAAAATGATCGCGCTCAGGATATAAGTGATTCTTCCTGAGATATCAGTCCCCCTGCTGTGCCGTGTTGTTCTTCCCAGTGTATCAAAAAGGTAGAGCATTCTATCCTTAAGCTCTAAATCATTACCCTTCATCGCAAGCACATGAGCGAGCGGAACATGTAATTCTGGATGCGGTTCATCCTCATGGCCAACTGCATTCATTAGCACCTCTACGGCCTGATTTCGTTTTCCCTGTGAAACTAGCGTGGCAGCCCATAAGGGATAAGATTTATTCAGCTCTGGATTAAGCGCTACCGCATGGGATAAATGAAGTTGAATTTTCGCCGTTTCATCATCCTCAGGCAGAGCCAGGATGTTATTACCTCGCTGATCAATTCCCGGAAACTTCCAGATAAAGTCGGCATTAAAGTGAGACAGCTTATCATTAGCAACCCAAAGGTGGGCTTTACCATACCCCAGTGGATTTTCAGCAGAATCACCAAGCCTTGCCAGGTTGAACATCATTACCCAAGCCTGTTTGTCGTCACCTTCAATAACCAGAGATAGCGCTTTCTTATAACGTTGCTCGGGGCTGCCCACCAGTTTCTTGACCGTTGTTTTATAACGGCTCTCTTCTTTGATCAACATATTGGCAAGCACCATGACAATCACAGACGAAGATATGATTAAAAGAAGAGACAAATAGGTGGACCTATAAAGCTTTAGGTGCCTTTGAATTTTCTTTCTCTTTCTCTTGCTCCGAGACATTGGGTGAGACTACTTAATATATATTAAATATCAACCATGAAATATGATTGAAAATAGAGGCGGTGTAACGCCATAACTTGCAGATAAAAAAGGAGCTAACAACCTAATACTAAAATCCATTCATCATCAAGTTGGCTACACGACCAGCATTGATATTGGCATCAAAATACTCCATTCCGAAGCTGTGTGCAAGCACTCCTCTGCGATCACATTCATCCGCTTGCGAAGCCTCGACAACGGCAACTTTCAGTGCATCCAAATCACCCGGCCTCACCAGCCAACCACCGCCACTTTCCAATACCCACTGGCCAATTGAGCTACTCGCTGAGCCAATAAAAATCACTGGTCGTCCTGCTGCAAACACCCCTTGAAGTTTGGATGGCACCATGGT
>CBFHPA010000115.1:0-2050 GCA_965657565.1 Oceaniferula sp. | reverse complement strand
GAAAGTAAGGCTTATTTTCTGGTCTCGAGCCGCTTTATTGATCGGAAAAATTTACCACGCTTGTTGTCAGCTTATCATGCGTACCGACAAAAGAATCCAGAGGGTTGGAGATTGATTATCCTTGGCACGGGTCCTGATGAGGATGCTCTGCGTGCGCAAGTGGATCAGCATTCAATCTCGGAGGTTGTTTTTGCAGGTTTTCAGCAGTTTGATCAATTGATTGCTTATTATGCCTTTGCTGGTGCTTTTATCCATCCTGCTTTGCAAGAGCAATGGGGCTTGGTTGTCAATGAGGCGATGGCCTGCGGCTTGCCAATCGGTGTTTCTCAAACGGTTGGTGCTGCCTATGATTTGGTGCAGGATGGTGTGAATGGATTTAAGTTTGACCCACATCAGGAGAGCTCGATTGAAAATGCGCTGACTTGTTTGGCTGCAGATCCTGAGCACCGTGAGCAGATGGCTACAGGCTCACGTGAGATTATTCAAAGCTGGAAGCCTGAGCATTTCGCTAAGCACTTCTGGGCAGCGGTTGAGGCGGGGAATAAGAGATAAATAAATATTGCGATACTATGGGTAAAATAATTCCAAAAGATATTGAAGTTGTGGTGGGATCTTATGGCGGGGTTGGTACGACCTTTTTCCTTGATTTTATAGCTCAGTTCAAAAAAACGAACCATCCTCAAGACGAGGATAAAATAAAACACTTGGGCATGCCTCCAGTGAGTTTTAACAAGGATGTTCGTTTTGTATATATCTATGGTGATCCCATGGAGGCAGCTACCTCGCTATTCGGCAGAGGCATGCACAATTATCAATCCAAGAAGCTGCAGCGGGATCAGGAGGCTGTAAATGAAGCGATACCATTGGATTTGTCTCTCGAAGATTACGCCAAGGCAGGGATTGACCAGTTTCAGTTCCGGCGGCATTTTTACAACTGGTATCAGGACTATTTGATTCATCCTACCCTCTTCATTCGCTACGAGAAAATATGGGAGCACAAGGAAGAAATCTTCAAGTTTCTCGATCTGCCCATCAGCGAACTGGAGAACTTCCCAGAGAAAAAAGAAAGACGATCAAAGCTCGCTGATTTGCCTGAGCCAGTGCTTTCTGGTCTGGATACGATGTATGGTGATTTTGTGAAGGAACTCGATGAGATAGGAGAGTGTGTATTACGAGGTGAAGAGTATGCTGGTAAAAGGTCTCATGCTCTGTGCTCTCGGAATGTCAGGATTGCCATTCGGCGCGAGATAGGAGAGGGCCTCAATCAAAACTTCCCGGGCATTTACAAAAAGATACGAGATGCGAGGGCCGGGCTCAAGTAGACCATTTAAAGATGGTAGTTATATGAGGAAAAATTTCATCTCAAACCACTGGTAGTTTATTCTGTGAAACTAATACTAAATACCAGAGATGATGGTCATGTAGCCATGGATATTGCAGCTGAACTGGAAGAGGCAATTTCATCTGATGGAGGTGCTTCGGTGAGTGCGATTCATCCCAAGGAAAGTGTCTCCTCCAAATCGTATGGAGTATGGCTAAGGTTTGAGCGCTATTTTCCTGAGTTCATTAAAAGAGTGGTGGCTGCCTTGAGGGCGAAGTTAGCGGCTGGAGGGCAACATTATTTTAATGTGCTCATGGAGCCAAACTGGAGGAAGTGTTTTCCTTATGTTCTCTATCCAGGACGTAAAAGTGTGTATTTATTCGATGCTTGGCCTGTCCATCACGAGATGATCAGTCAGTTTGTTCAAACGCACCATCTGAGTTTTGTTTTTGTTTCATCATCCCAGGCTGCGGCGAGGTTGAAAGATATGTCAGAGAGTTCTATTTTTTCATGGGTTCCTGAGGGAGTGGATCCGAACAAATACCGACATAGTCAATATGCAGCAAAGGATATCGATGTGCTGGAACTGGGCCGAAAATACGATATCTATCATGATCACATCGTAAAGGCACTGGAAGATGACGGACGGGTGCACTTGTATGAAAAAACAAAAGGAAAGCTGATTTTCCCAACAGGGGAGGATCTCATCGATGGATTGGCGAGAACGAA
>CBFHPA010000114.1:0-2153 GCA_965657565.1 Oceaniferula sp. | reverse complement strand
CAGCACACGAATGACGTTGTCCTTGCGGCCCCAGCTCTGCAGAAGCATATCGTGCAGGGCGGTGCAGAAGGAGAGTGGGCTCTCGATGACGGGGTTACCCTCGGCATACATGGTGGTGGGGCTGACGTTCTTGTGTTTGATGAGGCCGTCGAGGTAGTGGTAGGCTTGTTGCGCATCCCCGAGCCAGGCATACATGGAGGCGGCTCCGGTGGCTGTGTATCCTGTAGCTGCCATTGCCTGGACCTTAATCCCGCTTTTAAGAGTGACGTCGAGCCAGTGGTCGAGTGAGGTTTTGAGCAGTTGTTTGCCCTCTGGGCTGTCCGGGGTGAGCACGGCCAGTGGATAATAGGGCAGCAGGTGGGAGTAGTGGCGGTGGGGTTTCTCAAAGGGGGTGTTTTTGGCGATGCGCAGGCCGTCTTGATCGATGGAGAAGTCGGCCAGGGTGTCGAGGATTTCCTGCCACTTGGGGGTGAGCGGGTCGTTGAGGCTGAATTGGGTATCGATGTCGACGAGGGTCTGGGCGGTCCAGCGCAGCAGGCCGATGGTGAAGTTACAGTTTTCATCCCAGGGGCCGGGGTATTCGGGAGACCAGGAGTTTGGGAGGTTGAGAATCCCGTCGACGGGCGCTTGGGCTAACCAGTTAGCGGGCAGGGATTTCTGCTCAATGAGCCAGTTCAAGTAGCTGTCCATGACCTGGCGCAGCAGGGGGAAGAACTTCTCACGCAGGCGCTGGTCGTCAGCGGCGAACTGGCAGTGGAGCCAGTAGTTGTGCATGACCCAGGCGAGCATATCGGGGTTTTTGCCTGCGTTATTGCCGAGCATGTCTTGGGGGAAGCAGGTGCTCACCGCGGCACTGTCTTGCCAGCGTTCGGGGGTGTTTTTGAGCAGGTTGGAGCGGTATTTGTCGATGTTGTTGGGAAGGGACTCGCCCAGAGAGAGTCGGTTGGAGGTGAGGTGGGTCCAGTATTGGAGCTGGACGTTGAGATCGCCCCAAACCATGGGCCAGAAGGTGTAGTTATACCAAGGTCCCATAAGGTCGAGGATGGGGCCGTTCTCACGCATGGCGGAGCCAAGCTTGTACATCTGGATCCAGTAGAAGGCTTCTTTTTCTGGGTCGTTGAGGGTGATGAAACTCTGCGGGTAGTAGTTCTGCCACCACTGGTAGTGGGAGGAGAAGAAGGTGTCGGCAGCGAGGTCTTGCTGGGCTTTTTTGATGTTTGCAGTGGCTACTTCGAGGCTGTTTTTTTCCGGGAAGGCGTGATGCACGGAGGTGAGCAATCTTTGTTCCTTACTGGGGTCTCCGCTGATGTTCCAGCTGGTGGTGGTTTCGCCGCGGTGCTGGTAGAGGAGCTGTTTGCAGTAATTGATGTCTTCAATCTTACCCAAAGTGGGCTTCGGGGGCACCGGGTAGGGGGCTTCTCTGAGTGTTTTCCAGCTCGGGGGGCCGCCTCCAGCATCGAGGGTGGCGCGGGAGGATGAGATGGGCGCTTCAGGCAGCCATTGAATGGAGATAGACTCGCCATTGCTAGCATTGGTCTTGAAGTAAACGGCGTCTTGGGTGCTGTGAGTGAGGGCGTGAATGTTGAATTTACCTTGGTCGGTGGTGATGGTGCCGGTGAGCTCTGCCTTGTGCAGGTTGAGGCGGAGATCGGTAGCAGTGATCTTGCCTTGGGCGCTGATCTGGAAGCGGCCAAGGGGTAGGCGACCGCGATAGATCCAGAGATGGTCATCACCATCTACCGGCAGGCGGTGATCATAATAATCGTGGCGGCCGAGGTGCAGCGAGATGGTGTTGGCGGGGTCGGTCTTATGCTTGTAAAAGAGGAAGCCGATGTTGCCGTTGCCCGAGTAGGGGGAGACTTCCCAGCGGTGTGGGGTTTGGTCCCAGATCATGTCATGCTGGCCGAGGAAGGCGGCGTATTCGATGTCGGCGGTGGGTGTTTTGGCTGAGAGACCCGCGATGAGAAGATCAGCGAGGATGACGAGAGCGAAGAGCTTGAGGCTTGGCTTGAGTGAGGGCATACCAGCTTAACTATACGGATTTGGGCAGGGTGTCTATCACGTGATTGCGGGAGGGCCGCAGCCTGCGGATTGAGTGTTGAGTGTTGAGTTTTGCGTGTTGAGTGACTGGATGTGTATGGATTGTCAACTTA
>CBFHPA010000113.1:0-2221 GCA_965657565.1 Oceaniferula sp. | reverse complement strand
TTTCGCCCACCAGGACTCCGGTTTTGTCACCGGCCAATCCATCTCCGTCAATGGTGGCAAAACCAACGGCTAAAAAAGAAAACGCAGAGGCCAGCCGCCCACAAACCAGTATTAGCTATTACTGGCTAAAATATCAGCCAAATGTGCTATCGCCTAGTTGCAGCTCTATCGTTTTCAATGCGCCAATACATGGGCGTATTCAGTGAGCTTATTCAGTAGCCAAGGGCATCTGGATAAAACTCTCAGCTTGAATGTTTGCATGTAAGACTTAGGCTATTTTGCCAGTAATATACCTGATACTTTAATAGATAAGACATTAAAATAAGGTCCCTTTTTAAATCACATGCGTCATTTTCTCATCATGCTCTTAATCTCCCCGGCCCTAATTGCCGCGGAGGATAAGATTAGTTTCAACAAGGACATCCGTAGTATCTTCTCCAATTCCTGCTTCTTGTGCCACGGCCCAGATGCTGAGGAACGTAGTGCCGGTTTGAGGCTCGACACCTTCGAGGGAGCTACCGCCAAGAATAAGGACGGCACTCAGGCCATTGTTCCCGGAGACCCCGAGGCGAGCGAAGCTTTTATGAGAATCATTAGCAAGGACCCGGAGGCCGTAATGCCCCCGCCCAAGCATGGAGACCCCTTCACTCCCGAGCAGGCTGAGATTGTCAAAAAATGGATTGAGCAGGGTGCCAACTATGAAACCCACTGGGCCTACCAGCAACCCGATCGCCCTGCAGTTCCGAAGACTAAAGGCGCCCCAGAGCAGTGGCAACAACATCCCGTTGATGCCTTCATCCACAAACAGCTCGCGCAGAAAAACCTCACCCCTTCCCCCGAGGCGGACCGCCGCACCCTTGCCCGCAGGGTAGCACTTGACTTGACCGGCGTTCCTCCCACTCCGCAGGAAGTAGCGACCTTCCTGAGCGATGAATCTCCGGATGCCTACTCCCAGTATGTCGACCGCATCCTCGCCAAGCCCAGCTATGGCGAGCACTGGACCCGCATGTGGCTTGACCTCGCCCGCTACGCGGACTCCGCCGGCTACGCGGATGACATTCCCCGCACCATCTGGGCCTACCGGGACTACGTCATCCGCTCGTTTAACGAGAACAAACCCTACGACCAGTTCACCATCGAGCAGCTTGCCGGTGACTTGTTACCCAAGCCCACTGAAGAACAACTCATCGCCACCGCCTTCCACCGCAACACCCAGACCAACAACGAGGGTGGCACCAATGATGAGGAGTTCCGCAACGTTGCCGTGGTGGACCGCACCAACACCACGATGGCGACTTGGATGGGTACTACCATGGCATGCGCGCAGTGCCACACCCACAAGTATGACCCGATCACCCACGAGGAATACTTCCAGGTCTTTGACATCTTCAACCAGACCCAGGACTCGGACAAAAAGAATGAATTCCCCACCCTGCCGCTGCTCTCCGAGGGCCAGAAAAACCAGAAATCACAGCTTGCTACCCAGATCGCCAAGCTCGAGAAAAACCTCTCTGCTCCCGGCCAGGATGCCCGCCTGAAGGCTGCCGTGGCACAGTGGGAAAAGAGCCTGACTACGAACTGGCAAGCGCTGCAGCCTACTAATCCCGTCGCCGCTTCTGGTGCTTCGCTCACTGTGCAGCAGGACGGTTCCCTGTTTGCCTCCGGTGCCCGGGGCGAAACGGATGACTACACCTTCAGCGCCCAGTCTCCCGTCGGCCAAATCACCGCCATCAAAGTCGAGCTCCTCGCAGACAAGCGCCTGGCCCACTCCGGCCCAGCACGGACCCACAACCTGGTACTCAACGAGATCACCCTGGGATCGGAGGGCAATGGCAGCAGCAGCAAGCGCGGCCGCTTTGTGCGCATCGAGCTTCCCGGCAAGGACCGCATCCTCCACATCGCCGAGGTCCAGACCTTTGACGACAAAGGCAAAAACGTGGCACTCGCTGGCAAGGCAAGACAAAGCACGACAGGGTTTGACGGACACGCCGGGCTCGCCATTGACGGCAATACGGATGGTGATTTCTTCAAGTCCAAGAGTGTCACCCACAACAACAATGGTGACCCCGCCGCCTTCTGGGAAGTCGACCTCGGTGCCGAGCATGATCTTTCCCGCATCGTCGTCTGGAACCGCACGGACAGCGGGCTACAACCCCGTCTCGATGGTTTCCGCCTTCAGGTTCTCGACACCGAGCGCCAGCCCGTCTGGGAAAACGTCTAC
>CBFHPA010000112.1:0-2295 GCA_965657565.1 Oceaniferula sp. | reverse complement strand
TCTGGTTGTCAAAGTTTTCCATCATGCCGGCGTAGCCAGCGATCGGGTTTTTGACATCCGGGCAGGGCTCTCCCGGGCCGGCACCGTATCTGCCGATCTTCTTCTCAAACTGCGGGTAGATCTTGCGGTATTTATCATGCAGGGCCTTGGGCGCGTGCATCGCCGCGTGGGGCACAGCGGTGGGGATGTAGCAGAAGAAGGGTTTGCCCGCCACGGCGTTCTTTTCCACAAAAGCGAGGGCGTCGTCCATGATCAGGTCATGGATGTAGGTGCCCTCTTGAAGTGGCTCCTCCTTGCCGTTGCGCACAATGGACGTCGGGTAATAGGTGTGAGCGATCGCCTGGCTCTTCCACGCGCTGAACTCGTCAAAGCCGTGGGTCATCGGGTTGGGAGCCCCAGGATCGTTGGTAATACCCAGACCCCACTTGCCATACATGCCGGTGGCGTAGCCAGCTGCCTTGAATACCTCGGGCAGCACGGTCATTTCCTCACGGAGTGCCAAGGTGTTTTCCTTGCCATTGCCACGGGCGAGGCAGCGACCCGCGTGCTGGCCTGCCATCAGCGAGTGGCGGGACGGGGTGCAGACAGTATTGGCCGAGTAGTGGTCCGTGAGCTTGATGCCCCCGGTGGCGAGGCGGTCAATGTTGGGTGTCTTGAGCTTCTTCTGCCCGAAGCAGGAGATGTCGCCGTAGCCGAGGTCATCGGCGAGGATGTAGATGACGTTGGGGGATGCGCTTGCACTTCCTTTGGTCGTCCGCTGGCTGGAGCTTGCACTTCCCTCGGTCGTCCGCTGGCTGGAGCTTGCACTTCCCTCGGTCGTCCGCTGATCCGAAGGGGAGCGCTTGCCCTGCGAGCTCTCGGCCGCTGCCACCGAGTGGTGAATGGTGAAAAGTAAAGTGAGAGGGAGGGAAAGAAGAATGCGCTTCATGGTTACGGGATACGCTAGCTCAGGACGAGGTCTTACTGCAATCTTACTTTTGGCTGTTGGTTTTATAAGCTGCTTGCACTTCTCACTGAACCTCGGCGTCCGCTCGGCTACCGTGCTCGGTTCTTTGTTGGCCGCTTACGCGGCTAACTCTCTCAACTTGAGGATTTTAGCGGCATGGCGTGCTAAAAAAAGGATCTCACACAAAGACGTTAAGACGCTATGAATCAGGCAAGAAAAAACCCCGCTGTGGATCACAGCAGGGTCTTGAGAGTTTAAATTGAAGTGCCGACCATCGCTGGTCGATCACCCTTCGCCTCTCATTAGCTGCGCTTGCGGCGCAGCATCAGAGCAAGGCCACCAAGGCCAAGGAGTGCCGTTGAGCTTGGCTCGGGCACGGCGTAGGCTTCGAGCACGAGGTCAGAACCACTGAGCACAATCTGCCAGTCCCAGCTTGGAGCATTGCTAAAGCCGCTTGAGTCGAGTGTGAAGTTGTCTGCGTCAAAGCCGGTGATGCCTGATGAGGCTGTGGCAATGGTAAAGCTGTAGTCGACATCGCCTGGGCTTCCCTTGGTCCATGTATCAAAGCCAACTGCGTCTCCGGCAATGTTGCCTGATGTCAGTGAATTAATGTCGATGGTGAAGCCACCTGCAGTGAGGCTGCTCAGGTCAAGTGACCCGGTGATATCGAGCCAGTCCCAGCCGGGATCAGCGCCCTGCGTGCCACCGGCATCATTCGATGCGTTGATCTCCCAGAGGTAGCTGCCTCCGTCGTTCCAGGTCTGGGATCCTGTGCTTAACGTGCCGGGTGAGTTACCTGGGCTGAGCACTGAGCCAGATGCGATGGTCATATCACCTGATACTGTCCCTGCTCCGGAGAGTGTCTGGCCGTTGGCCAGGGCAAATCCATTAGTGATGCCGGAGACATCCAGAGTGGCACCGCTGGCAACGTCGATAGCCGTGGAATTTGCAATGTTGTTATCTGCAGCGGACAGTGCCAAAGTACCACCACTCACGCTGGTGCTACCACTATAGGTGTTAGCACCGGATAGGGTGAGCGTGCCGGTGTTATCCTTGGTCAGGGCTCCGGTTCCGCTAATCACGCCACTGATGGTCTGGTTGGCAGAGCTGTTATGCTTGTAGGTGCCGTCGTTGGCAATAGCTGCGCTAAAGGTGCCACCTGCGAGTGTGGCAGAGTTGCCGACTTCGAGGGTGCCAGCGTTGATGTCGATGGCGTAACTACCACCGTGAGACCCCGTGATGGCCAGCGTTCCCGTTCCATTTTTGGTGATGAGTCCGTTGTTAAAGGTTGCGCTGAACGTCAGGTCCCTGTCCTCGGCACCATCAGCGATATCAAACTCGATGTTACC
>CBFHPA010000111.1:0-2403 GCA_965657565.1 Oceaniferula sp. | reverse complement strand
ACTGATGCCACGATTGCACTAAATAGATATCGCCACATGATTTTCTTATTCCTACCGAATGGTCAGCACTCTGCGGCGACGCGATAGCGAAGTACGCAGCAGGGCATTGTTCGGTTTCATTCTTGGCTTTTTAATTGTTCTTTTTTTTCTTTTCCATGGCCGGTGTCCACTTTCCATCTGCGCCTTTGGAAAGACCTTTATCACCAGATGTTTCAACCCAGGTGAACATGGTTTCATTCATTTCGCGCTTAATGTCCTGATGCGCTTCGGAAGTAGCCAGGTTGTTCAGCTCGAAAGGGTCGGCTTCCAGATCAAATAACTGCTCCACTTCTTTTTGAGATTTAAAGAAATAAGACTGTTCCGGGGTCAGCTTGCCGGTTTTATTCATTTCCCTGAGCAATGGCAAAATCGGCCTGACATTATCTTTATCCAGATATTTCTGACCGGCATCATAGGGAACTTCCGGCATAAAGTTGTAGATGTATTTATACTTGCTGCCTACTACCGTGCGACTGCAGTCCATGATTTCATCCCAGCGGTCCCGAGCGGCGTATATATATTTATTGGGTTTGTAATTCTCGTTAAAGAGAAAAGCCTGTCCTTGCATTTGATCGGGCTTTTCAATGCCGGCAATGGCCAGTATGGTGGCCGTCAGGTCAATGCCGGCCACTAGGTCATTGACGATTTTCCCCTTTTCTATGCCCTTACCCCAAATGATCAAGGGGCATTTTATACCATCTTCATACAGATAGCCCTTGCCGCGGATTTGACAGCGACCGTTATCGCCGATCCAGATCACAACGGTATTCTCCAATACGCCTCTGTCTTTTAAGTCGTCCATAATGATTTGGGTATGGCGGTCCGCCTCTTCCATCTGGTCCAAATAGGTAGCCCAGTCTAATCTGACTTCCGGTGTATCGGGGAGATAAGGTGGGATTTCCACTTCTGAAGTTTTAACCGCAAGATCACCCCTGCTTTTTCGCAAATCTTGCCAGCGAGGGTTTTCGGCTTGGCGGTGAGTTACCTGAAGCTGAATTTGATGAAAGTAGGGTTTCCCTGGGGGTGGAATTTTAACCTTATCAAAAAGCCTATCCCCAGTGTGGACATTGATATCCGCTTTGAACGTTTTGAGCTTGAGTAATTTGCTTCCAACGATGCAGGTATAACCAGCTTTCCGGAGATAATGGGTCATATAGTGAAGCCCATCCTTGCCTTTGACGCTGCTTCGATGGTGATGACCTCCACAGGAGCCTTGATACATGCCCATCATCAACGAAGTTCTACTGGGAGAACAAATGGGGGAGTTGGTGTAGAACCTTCTGTAGAGAGTCCCCTCCTTGGCCAGTCTATCGATGGTGGGTGTCTTCACGCCCTTCGTTCCATAGCAGGCCAAATCATTGCCGATGTCTTCTGCCATCAGTAAAATGATATTGGGTTTTGTTTGTGCCTGGAGGCTCATACATGTTAACGCCACCAGTAACCCCACTGTTATTCTGCATCTCATGTCGTACATCTTACACCTGTCTCGTGACTTATTTATTCTTGCCGCCTTTTCTCTTAGTAATAAACACAGACGCCTGTCAATTAAACGTTGTGTGTTTCATAAGAGCGAACGTAAAGGCCACCCACCCGCTACCGGGGGCGATCTTCAACGAAGGGGTTATGGGTTAAAATGGTCATAAAAATCAACTACTCAGCGGGTAGTGGGTTGGGTGCGCTGCCTTGTTCGCTTTGATCTGCAACTTGCTTGCGTCCCTTGAATATTATTAATGAGATTAGAACAAAAAAAGGCAGTAACAAACTGAAACGGCTTGTCGAAAAAAGAAGTAGCTTACCAGCTGGCGAAAACTCCTGTAACATAAAATAGCTAAGCGATACTGCGGTCAATGTTGCTATGATAACACTTATTAGCAGTCGGGTTCGAGCAACCTTAGCAATCAAGTAAATCGTAGCCCAATATAGGGGTGCGGCATAAATAAGACCATTAAGGAGTTTGGGCGGGTGTATAACGCCAAACACAAGCGGATAATTATTCCATGTCGAAAAAATCAATGTTGGGACGAACAGAAGTAAGACTACTCCAAAGAAAAGCGAGACGATTAGGATGATCGATAATTGCGTATTTCTTATCATTGTATTCTAGCGAACGTTGGGATCAGGCGCGGCATACGCCGTCGCATGCATCCACTTGTTGGCGTCGTTCCCTGTTTCCCTGTTTCCCTGTTTGCCTACTTCCCCTGCTCTCGCGCCGGTTGATTCGGGTTTCCTTTGAAGTCCAGGAGTTTCTTTCTGTCCCGGCCGCCACGGTCCCAGTCACCCAGTTCCTCACGCGCCTTGTCGGCGAGCGCCAGCATACGCCGCACCACGTCGGGGTGTTGCGTTGATACGTCGGTCCTTTCCCCG
>CBFHPA010000110.1:0-2631 GCA_965657565.1 Oceaniferula sp. | reverse complement strand
TGACAATGGAGAACAGGCGTGTTTTGCTTACAATTTTCATAGATGTAATTGTGTATAGTCGATTGGTAGTAGTCTCATGATAATGCGTATGCGAACGCGAACGATATTTTACCGAACGATGTCTTACGCCTCGTCGAGGTAATTGTGTTACATGCCAGCAGGTGACATGGGAAGAAGATAAACTAGTTAAGAATTAAATAGCTTAATGTAACCCGCTAGAGAAGGCCTGAGCCTCCCCATTGATAATGGCTTACTCTTCGGCTGGAAGAGGCGTTGGCACTGGTGCTGGTGGCGCAGGAGTATTTGCTTTCTTCTTACCAGGACCCAAAAAATCCGGGAGCTTGTCCATGCGTTTTTGGAACTCCGTCATCGCAGAACCTACGTTCTCACCGAGTTCGTCGCTTTGCATAAATCTCACTAAGAAGCTACCAAACTGATCTTTAAATTGCTTGGTAGAGTTTTGCATTTTTTCCTGAATGCGGGCGATGTCCTCATCACTTGGGGTCTCGAGTTTCCCCATACGAGCGGAGATGGCTTCTATTTCATCACCGATAACCGCTAATTTTTTGACAAATGCTTCGCCGCTTGCCTTGTCTTGGGCTGAATCAAACGCGTTACCAAGATTCTTCATCTGCACGATGAGTTCATCGGTGAGGCTGTCATAGGTGTCTTTCTTTTCCCCCGCAGAGGCATAGAATACGGAACTACTTACAAAAATGGCGATGGTGATTAGGTGCAGTATGTTCATTGGTTTCATGGTCTGATGGGCGTGTTAGCTTTGTTGTGCCTGCCACTTTATTGTGCTTCCGAGCAGTGGCAGACATTTATCTACTTCCGGTTGACTGCCGATCTTATGAAGAACCTTGGAAAATATCAGGTATAGGCAGTTAACCTGGTCGAGAATGTGCACCCTCGGCATGTTAGGCCAGTGATGGCGGTGCCGTGGTGGGGTCGGTGTCGGCATTGTAGTCAACGCCATCGAGGCCAAAGCCGAACAGCTTGAGGAAGTCAGCCTGGTAGCCTTCGAAGTCCGCAAGCTCGCTGAAGTTCTCGTTGGAGATGCTTTGCCATGACTCAGCGATGGCCGCTTGGATGTCGTCACGCATTTCCCAGTCATCTACCCGGATGCGGCCTTCGTCATCAAGTTGTGGGTCGTCTGAATACAAGCGATCCGCCATCAGGCGCTGAATTTGCTCAATACAGCCCTCGTGGATGCCTTTGGCTTTCATCTCTTTGTAGAGGATGGAAATATAGAGTGGGACCACGGGGATGGCAGAGGATGCCTGGGTGACCAATGCTTTGTTGACCGAGACGTAGGCGGAGCCACCGAGGGATTCGCTCAGTTTCGCATTAATGGCCGCGCAGGCGCGCTCGCAGTCTTTTTTGGCCATGCCGATAGTGCCATCGGTGTAGATCGGCCAGGTAAGCTCAGGCCCGATGTAGGAGTAGGCGACGGTTTTTACACCCTCAGCGAGAGCCCCGGCATCGGCGAGGGCATTGATCCAGAGCTCCCAGTCGGCTCCCCCCATCACTTTGACGGTATCATCAATCTCTTCCTGAGAGGCAGCCCCGATGGTGACTTCCGTGATTTCACCTTTGTCGGTGTTAAGGGTTTTGTTGGTGTAATCGCCACCCGTGGTTTTGAGCACGGATTTGAACACTTCTCCAGTATCGGGGTCGGTGCGGCGGGGGGAGGCGAGTGAATAAACGACGAGGTCGACTTTACCACCCATTTCGTTTTTGATGATGTCGAGAGCCTGTGCTTTGAGCTCGTGGGAAAAGGCATCACCATTGAGTGACTTGGCGATTAGCCCCTCAGCGGTAGCGGCTTTTTCGAATGCCGCGGTATTGTACCAGCCGGCTGAACCTGGGCGTTTTTCGCTGCCTGGTTTTTCAAAGAAGATTCCGAGAGTGTTGGCTCCAGCGCCAAAGGCAGGCACGATACGTGAGGCGAGGCCGTAACCAGCGGAGGCGCCAATGACGAGCACGTTCTTGGGGCCGTTCTCAATCTTGGGTTGAGCTTTGACGAAGTTGATTTGTTCCTGGACGTTGGCAGCGCAGCCGTCGGGGTGGGAAGTGGTGCAGATAAAACCGCGGATTTTTGGAGAAACGATCATGATGTTTTTTTAAACAGGATTTTCAGGATGAACAGGCTTTTTTGCCAAACTCAGAGGGGGAAGTTCTGGCATGGTTAAAATTCACAATGTCCTGGAGTTCGTGGGAAGGGGATAACATCGCGGATGTTCTTCATGCCGGTGGCAAACATCAGCATGCGCTCGAAGCCCATGCCAAAGCCTGCATGTGGGCAGCTACCATATTTGCGTAAGTCGACATACCAGCCGTATTCGTCGAGGCTCAGCCCTTCCTCTTCCATGTTAGCTTGCAGAATATCGATGCGCTCCTCACGCTGGGCTCCACCAATGATCTCTCCAATTCCTGGCACGAGGAGGTCCATGGCGGTAACGGTGACACGTCCCTGGCTATCTGGGTCGTTGGTGCGCATATAGAATGGCTTGATGCTCTTTGGGTAGTTGTAAACCGTGACCGGGCACTTGAAGTGCTGCTCGGTCAGAAAGCGTTCATGCTCGGACTGCAAGTTGACACCCCAACTGACCGGGTAGTCGAATTTTT
>CBFHPA010000109.1:0-2713 GCA_965657565.1 Oceaniferula sp. | reverse complement strand
CAGGCCTTATTTTAACTTCAGGGCTGACGCCAAGGACTTCCCTTCCTACGCAGGCATGGAGCCTCAAGAGCAGATGAAGACCTTCAACGAGGAACTCAAGGCACTCGGCTGGCGCGGGCTCGGCATCTGGGTGCGGGGACAGGTTTCCCTCGCAGAGATGGAGACTTTCACCAAGTGGTCGAAACACGCAGGTGTTACCTACTGGAAGATCGATGGTGGCGATACCGGCCAATACCTCGCCATGCAAGCCAAGCGCAAGCATTACCCCGAGCTCTTCATGGAGCATGCCCATGCCCCGGGGCACTTCAATGCCAACACTGATGTTCCCAACGCGCAGGAATACCCATCCACTTTCGCAGCCGGGGCGAGCAATGCCGAGCGGACGCTGAGGAACTTGAAAAACACCGACGTCATCCGCGTCTATGATGTGGCTCCCCACCTCATTACCCCCACCACCATCCAGCGCATCAATGATATCCTGCTCCAAACCAATGGGGACTCGTCCTATACTGCGATTATCAATACCCAAGATCTGCCCTACGCCTCCATGGCACTGGGCACGTCCATTGCCAGCAAGCGTCACCCCAACTACATGGAGCGCACCCTCAACGGGCGTGACCTGCACCACCAGCTGGAAGATGACCGCATGATGCAGTTTTGCATGAACGAGGTGGAACGCCTCGGCCGCTGGTCACGCATCGCCATGCCGATTCCGGTGGGAGTCGGCTCTTATCGCCGCTCGGAGCAATACCTGGTCGACCACTACACCCATGACAAATACAGCACTTGGAACCGCTCAACCTATGGCAAGAAGCTCTACCAAGGAGCCCCTGCCATCATGGCGCGCAATATGCCCCTTCCCACCGTCGAGGCTGATGCCGAGGGCAACGTCCCCTACGTCATGGCATCCACCTACCCGAATGGCGCCACCGCCATTGCCACCGAGCCGCGTGTTACCGACAAACGCAAAGTCTGGTTCCCGCGTGCCGGAGTCACCGTGAAAATCCACGATGCCTCCAAGGTCATTGGTGTCGCGGGTCACTATGGTTCGCTCACTCTCGAATTCGCCGGTTCTCTGGACAGCGTCACCCATGTCTGGGCGCAGGACCTGCTCGATGTGAAGTCCGAGGACATCATCAGCAAAGTCAAAATCTCAGGCAACAAGCTCACCATCCCCGGCAAGTTGATCGACCGGATCGGCACCGCGGCCAAGGACGAGGGCGACCTCTCCGCCCCGGGCATGGTCATCCGCCTTGTGGGCAAGGACCTCCCCATCGCGGGAGATGATTATTTCCCCGAGCCCAAGCGCTACACCGTAGGCAAACCAGTCGCCCAGTCCGCAAGCCTGGAGAAGCACAAAGACTCTTATGGTGATCAGGAGGGCTACCGCCTCAAGGCAGTTAACGGCCAACAGATTGCCCTGAAAGGACTCGATAAGCCCATCACCACTGGCAAGGCCACCATCACATGGAAGATGAAAGCCGTCAGCAGCCCGACCCAAAATGGTTTCCTCGTGCTCAGCAATGACGCCAAGGGTAAATCCTCTGTGGTGGCTGGTTCGTGGATCGCCTCCAACAACATCACCGTTTTTGAGAACACCTCAGACACCTGGTCGGGTAGCGACAAGAAGTGCGGCCCTGCCGAGGGCGAGCTCGACTGTAAGGCCGTGCTCGATATGGACGAGCGCAGTGTCACTCTCACCATCAATGGTGTCACCCATAAGGAAAAATTCTCCGAAACCGTGCCTAATGTCGGCTACATCGGCTTCGCCACCCAGAACGCCGAAACCCTGTTTACAGAGCCCGCGGTGAGCAGGTAGCTACACGAGGAGGTGAGACGGATCATCGGGGTAATCATATTGTACAAAACAATAATCATTTAGTGTATTAATATGAGCCCGTTGTACGCGTATACATGGACTTGCACATGATCATGATAATGAAGCATATTACATGTACCCTCCTCCTTGCCTTTTTGCTGCTCGGTCCAGTCTTGTCAGCGACAGCCAAGGATGAGCCCATACGCATCATGTGCCTGGGCGATTCCATTACCGTTGGCTACACCGATAACCCCCACTGGAAAGAGCCGTTCAAGTTTGGTTACCGCGGCCGGCTTTACAAACTACTCAAGGAGGCCGGTTACGACTTCACCTTTGTCGGGGATTCCGCCCAGCCATGGAACAAGATGAGCGGGGACCCGTCCCGCAATGGCACCTACAAGCCGGCGTTTGATCTGCGCGATCTTCGGGCTGACCATCATCAGGGCGGAGGAGGTGCTCCTATTGGTGCTCTCAAGGGCTGGGTGTCGAAAAGCAACCCCGACCTCATACTGCTCATGATTGGTATTAATGGTATCAGCAAGGATAGCCCGGCCAGAATCCGCGGGCTGGTGGAAACCATCGTGACTGACAAACCCGATGCCCATCTGATCGTGGCACAGATTACACCCTATGTGGATACACAGGTGGCCAAGAACAAGCTGGTCCATGATTACAACGTCTACATTCGCGACACGCTTGTTCCCGAGTTTGCAAACAAAGGGCACAAGGTCAGCACGGTGGACATGTATTCCCTGTTCCTGACGGATCCTAAAGACTACGGGTCCCCAGTCGCTGCGGGCATGCACTCGAACAACATCAACCACCCCTTCAATAAAGAATATGAACTCATGGCGGACCGCTGGTTCGCGGCCATTGAAGCACTCGAGCTAAAGA
>CBFHPA010000108.1:0-2736 GCA_965657565.1 Oceaniferula sp. | reverse complement strand
TCTTGAGTCTGAGCATCAACGGGGGCGATCAAGCTGGTCTCAATGACTGTCACAATGCTACCGTCACTCAGAGTAATCGCATCACCGTCGGCATAGGCTGTGCCACCGGTGAAAGTGCCATTGCCATCAACTCCGTCATAGGAAGTAGCTGTCTGCCCGTTGAGAATTACCCCACCATTAACATCTTGTTCAATGGTATAGATGAATTTATCGTTGCCAACTTTAGTGTAAGTGGAGGCAGAAAGTACTCTACCGGCAATAGGGACCGAGGTCGGCCCGCTAAGTTCCCTAGAAAACAGGTCTATGCGGAAGTCACTCAATCCAGCCCCCGGGGTTTCCTCAAGCAAGAGACGATTTTCTGTGACGGACACGACCTTCGTGACACCATTGGGTAGAGGCACTTCTGTGATCTCACCCAGAGCGTTCACCCAGATGAATTTGTCAAATTGTTCCTCGGTGACGACGGGGAGGTTGATTATAATACTAGCTGATTTGTAACGATAAAATGCGGACCCGTCCGAGCCAAAGCCAAGTGCCTTCACGTCAGGCCCGTCTGCGTTGAAAGCGCTCGATGGGATATCGTCAGAGAATGTCTCCAGAAGCTGCGCGATGCCGGAGAAAGTGACGCGATAAAACTTGACCAACACAGTGTCTGTGTTCGCCACTTCCACAGTGATATTACCATCAGAAACTGGAAATGTGCCACCGTCGAGAGCCTCAGATGTAGCTATGGTCAAGCTGCCCGTTGATGTTGAAATTTCGGGCGAGCCAAGGACTTCCTTACCGGCTAGATCAACGCTGGTGGAAAAAATCTCACCCGCGGCGTTGGTGCGATAGAGTGTCAACTCAACTGTTGGTCGCCCCTCGTAGGTCAAAAATTCAGGAGTGTAACGATTGTCCCAGAGAAGGATCTCGGAGTTGGTCACATAGAGTGGCACTGCCAGCTCCGTGTCAGGTAGACGTCGGCTGGTTCCATCAGCCGTCCGCCAGATGATCACACCACTTAAGTCAACAAGCGCCGCTGAGCCGTCATCACTGAACTTGGACTGCTCCAGAGTGTTACCAAAGGGTGAAAAGTTAAACGGAATAGTGACTTCCTGATCGTTCAAGAAATGAGCGTTGTTAAAAAGCTGCGCGCCCGCCATTTGAGGCAATAGGGCTAGAAATAATGTCGCGCATGCAGCTACTTGAATTTTTAGAAAGGAACGATAATTCATATGAGGAGTGAGGAAGTTATTATGTGGAGGATAACAGCGGGGGCAATTTACACCCAAACAATAGCACCGTTTCCCCATCGGAAAAACGAAGCATTATGCAAGGGTGTAATGTAAATATGGGTGATCTAGACAATTATGTATAATACAACGAGCAAATCAAGCTAAAATATAATACGAATGGTCTAACTTAAAGCATACTTTCGCATCAGCTTATCCACCAATGATTAAGGATTGGCTATTGGCCCACGCAAGGAATAACCGAGCCGATACAGGCGCACATTCGATGGATCCGGGGCAACGTTTAACTCACGCAGGGAATAGGTGATATTTCCCTCCACTATCTTATCAATCATGGTGAAAATCGAGTCTCCAGTCCAGCCTCCAGCGCCTCTCTTGGTGGCAATGACTTGCCAATCATCAGCTCCAACACCACCGCGAGCCCGCTCAATGTGATAATCAACATCTTCAGGCGCATCAACGGGAAGGGTGATCTTGATTGCACCATTCGAACTGCTCCCCGCTACGAGCGGAGATAATTCCTCACCAGCTACAATGGGGCTCGTACCTAATGCATGCTCTACAAGGTTGATATTGTAGTCTTCATCACTGTCGGCTACCGGCAGCTCATTGGAGTCAAACTCTAGTCCGTTTTGTTCCAGAAAGCTAAAGAATGGCGATGCTATCAATTCAGCCTTGATAATCGGGTTTACGACAAAATCATCATCATCAATACCTGCGTTCATACCGTGAATTGCCAATATGTTCGGCCCTGTATTGAGTGGGATTCCATCTTGTATTAGATCAATCTCTTCAGCAAACAAAGTCGCTTGCTGCGAGCGAGACGTTACCGCTTTTGCATCCCAGTCCAATACCCCTGATGGCGCGTTTCTGCGAGCCACTTCAACACCGTTAATATATGCTACAAAAGCATCGTTGTAATTCACCGATAATTTAAGATCTTGCACGTAGGTGAGCTGCGGCAGTGAAAATGGCAAGCGTATGTAAGCGGAAGAGGAGACTCCTCGCATAGATGATTGGAGATCTGTTCCTTGGCCAATGAAAAAGCTGTACCTGTTGTCAGGATCAAAACCAAAACCTAAGGGCCCTTGATTCCATGATGAATCGTCAAATTCCGGAAGGGTCCAATCGAGCCCCAGATCATTACTCTGGGGAACAAGCCAGCGTCCCGTAGCACGTTGATCAACGATTGTGCGCTGGTCGAAGAATGACTGTACTTGAGCTTGAGCAAAAGTGCGGATTTGACCATCTGAGCTCTCTAGGGCGATAACACTCGGCTGATTGTCACTAAAGATAAGCTGAGGCCTCTGGGCACTGGTATTAGATATCTCCGCAGTTCCTGAGATAACCTTCCACTCGTAAGCTGGCTGAGCTGACGATGGAACACCGTCATCAGACACCCTACCAGTAATCAGCCCTTCTCGGGTAAAATAGAGATCGGCAGGCTCAATGATTATAGCGGGGCCGCGGTTTGGATAGACCTTTTGTGTGCGGGGTCGCT
>CBFHPA010000107.1:0-2737 GCA_965657565.1 Oceaniferula sp. | reverse complement strand
TGGAACTGGCAGATTGTGCTCAGTGGTTCTGACCTCGTGCTTGAAGCTTATGCCGTTCCCGAGCCAAGCTCAACGGCTCTCTTAGGCCTCGGAGGCCTCGCACTGATGCTGCGCCGCAAGCGCAGCTAATAGTCCAGCGAACACTGTCTACACACATAGAAAGGCCTCGACGATTGTCGGGGGTTTTTTATGCCTATTCTTCACTTCAACTCTCAACTGCAACTTGAAAACCCCTGCTGTGAGCAACAGCCGGGGTTTTTTTGTATCCAGCGGATTCTTGGCGTCCGCCTCAGGCGGATAGCGCCTTAGCGTGAGTCGGCCGCGAAGCGGCAGTTCGAGTTACTAGTTCGAGTTGAAGTCAAGAAGCTCACGCCAAGCCGCAAAGATCGCCAAGCTAGAGGAGTTAGCCGCGATGGGTTTTTCCTAAAACTTATCATAAATCGTCAATTTCTTGTTCTTGGGGTTTTTTTTACACCTGCATGAAAATGATGTTGTAATGTGCCTGTAACATTGAATGTCATTAGATTGAAGATCACCTCATCCGATCACATCCATTAATCCATCAGATTTATGAAATCAGCAAGTCTCATAGCCCATCTACTTTTGAGTGCAGCGTTAATAACCGCAGTCACTGCAGAGGATAAGGACAAAGCCATCGCACCAGAGCTCCCGAGTGATGACTACTTTGAGGTGAGCACAGTCATCCCCTCGCTCAATGACCCGATGCAGATCGCCATTGATCACAAGGAGCGCATCTTTATTGCGGAGCGCACCGGCCCGGTAAAACTCTATGACCCGGCGGTGGGAACGGCTGTCACCATTCATCAGCTTCCCGCACACCACAAAAACCGGCCAATCGAGAAGATCTACAAGTACCGTGGTGGCAGTGAGTGTGGGGTATTGGGCATCGCTCTGGATCCGGACTTTGAGAATAACAACTTCGTCTATTTCTACTACTCACCTATTGAGAAGGATTGTAACCGTGTGTCCCGCTTCACCTTCAAGGACAACCAGCTCATCGATGAGGTCAATGTGCTGGAGGTAGTCACAGAACGCCATGCTGGCCCACACCACGCCGGCTCGATTCATTTTGGCAACAATCGTGAGCTTTTTATCGCCACCGGTGATAATACCAACCCTCACGCCGCCCACGGCTACGCCCCCATTGATGATTCAGCAGAAGGTCTGCACCGAGATGCCCAGCGCTCCGCTGGCAACTCCAATGACCTTCGCGGCGCCATCCTGCGTATCATTATCAATGAAGACGGCAGCTACAGTATTCCTGAGGGAAACCTCTACGCTCCGGGCACGCGCAACACACGCCCTGAAATTTACATCAAGGGCTGCCGCAATCCGTTCCGCATCTCAGTGGATCAAAAAACCGGCTACCTACACTGGGGCGAGGTCGGCCCGGACGCCCGGGAGGCTAATCATCGTGGCCCGCGCGGCCATGATGAATACAACATCGCCACCAAGGCGGGCTACTTCGGCTGGCCCTACCATGTGGGGGTAGAATATTACAATGAGTATGACTACGTGACCGAGAAGAGTGGTGCCTCCTTTGCCGAGGGCATTGTCAATGACTCGCCACGTAATACCGGCCTCAAAGAGCTACCCCCAGTGAATCCCGCCACCGTCTGGTATCCTTACGCCAAGTCAGATCAATTCCCCGAGCTAGGTGAAGGCGGACGCAATTCCATGGCAGGCCCCGTCATTTATCAAGATGGGCTGGAGCACAACTTCCCAGCTTACTTTGATGGCAAACCAATGTGGTATGACTGGGTACGTGCCCGCATCATGATGATCACGCTGGATGGGGACAACAAGGCCGTGAAGCTTGAGCCTTTTCTCAGCTCGACCAAGTTAGTTCACCCGATCGACATCAAAATCGGCAACAAGGGAGACCTCTACATTCTTAACTACGGCTCCGCCTGGTCCGGCAATACCGACGGCAACCTGCTCAAGGTGCGCTACGGTGGACCAAACCGCCGCCCAGTGATCCAACTGGCCGCAGACAAAAGTGTGGGAGCCACCCCGCTGAGCGTCAATTTCTCCTCGAAAGGCACGGTGGACAAAGACGGGGACACCATCAGCTACCACTGGGACTTCGGTAATCGCGATAGCTCCACAGATGCCAACCCCAATTACCAATTCACCACTGCCGGCATCTTCACCACAACACTTACCGTTACTGACGAGCAAGGCAAAGAGAACACAGCTTCGCTGAAAATCATCGCTGGAAACGAACGCCCACAGCTGACTCTCAAACTGAGTGACAACGACGGCTACTTTGACTGGGGCAGTGAGATCCGCTACCTGGTCTCTGGCCATGACCAAGAGGACGGAACCTTGGACACAGCAGACATCGAGGTGGTGGCGGAGTATCGCCCTGACCGCAGTATCCCACCGAGCAAGATTAATACCGATGCCACCTCAACCGCAGACCCACGCCTAGAGGGCATGAACCTACTACTCCCTGGCGTGCGACTCATCGAGGCGAACCACTGCCTAGCATGCCATCAATCCAATTCAAAATCAGTAGGCCCCAGCTACATGGAAGTGGCACGGCGCTACCCCGATAACGCAAAGAACCGCAGCTACCTGCTCGATAAAATTAAGAACGGAGGCAACGGCGTCTACGGCCACATTCCCATGCCCGCGCAAGCCCACATCAGCGATGAGCACATCAAGGAAATGGTCAAGGCCATCATGGATATGACGGGAGACCCCGCCAATG
>CBFHPA010000106.1:0-2789 GCA_965657565.1 Oceaniferula sp. | reverse complement strand
CCTTGCCCTCCACCTCCGTCATCTCCGTGGCGACAAACGCCTGCGCCTTCTTCACCGCGCTCGCCGCATCCAGATTGCCCCGTCTGCCGCCCACCACACGGCAGGCTAAAGTTGCCTCGCCCAGCCGGACTGCAAGCCGGTCACTGAATGACGCCAACATCACCTGCCCGACTTGCTGCTTACGAAGATCAAAATCCACCTCTCCCCAATCCAGTCCCATTCTCACTGCCGTGCGCTCTAGTTGCTCCAGGGACTTAGAAACTTCACGCGCACCCCGAGCCAAGATGCCTGAGTCAGCACAGCGCCTAAGATCAAAACGCATATCACTGGCAAACTGATACGCCCGCCACTCGGCAACAAAATCCGAACCATCTTCGGGCTCCCTGAATTCACAATCCCCCGCCCCCCTGCGCCTCACTAACACCCCCTCTCCCTGAA
This sequence comes from Oceaniferula sp., assembly GCA_965657565.1. Classification (GTDB taxonomy): domain Bacteria; phylum Verrucomicrobiota; class Verrucomicrobiia; order Verrucomicrobiales; family Akkermansiaceae; genus Oceaniferula. Next base: position 2,351 of record CBFHPA010000106.1, on the reverse strand, counting down.
CTGCTGCCGCGATAAAGCCCGCCTCCGCTACACAGCCGAGCTCTTGAGCTTTTAATAACAAACATGCATATCTCGGGTGCAGTGGAAATTTCGCCATTGCCTTACCGCGCTCGGTGATCAGGCCTAGTTCATCCACAGCCCCAAGCTGGTGCAAGAGCCCTTCAGCCGTCGCCAAGCCTTTCTCATCCGGTCTGTCTAACCAGCGAAAAGCTTGCACATCTTCGACCCCTACGGATTTTAGAGAAAGCGCCACCTCGGCAAGATCCACACGCAGGATCTCAGGCAAATCAAAGGCGTCCCTTCGCCCCTGATCCGCCTCACCCCATAGCCTGATACAACGTCCCGGTGCCGTTCGGCCAGCACGACCCGCACGCTGATCCGCCGATGCACGTGAAATCTTTGCAATCATCAAGGTATCAATCCCTCGCACTACATCGTAATGCGCCACCCTGGCCAAACCTGAGTCAATCACCGTGCGCACCCCATCAATGGTGAGAGAAGTCTCTGCGACATTGGTCGATACAATGATCCTCGGTCTCGCCCCAGCTTTAGCAGGTGCCACCGCAGCATCCTGCAGCTTAGGAGACAACCCACTGTAGAGTGGGCACACATCCCAGCCACGTGACCAACTCGCGCGCTCAATGACTTCCACCGTCCGTCGAATCTCATGCACCCCGGGTAAAAACACCAACATATGCCCGACATCGTCGCGCGCTACATTGTCCCTCACGACCTCCGCCACCCGGTCCCATATCTTTACCTCCTGCCTTACCCCTCGGCCTCCCGCTGGTGGAGCGCCTGCTCCCCGATAGCTAATATCCACAGGAAACGTACGCCCCTCTGCCTCGAGAATGTCACATGGCTCGAGATAATCCTTCAAGCCTACCACCTCCAGAGTAGCTGACATCACAAGGATTTTTAAATCCGGCCTCGCACCCTCTTGTAAATTTAAACACCGAGCCAAAGCCACATCACTGGCAATCCTGCGCTCATGAAACTCATCAAACACCACCGCCCCCACATCCGGCAAATCAGAATCGTCCTGCAGCCAGCGTTGTAACACTCCGTCAGTCACATAGACAATACGCGTGCCCGGCCCCATGCAGTTTTCAAACCTCACCACATGCCCGACCTCAGCCCCGTGCCTCACCCCCCTTAGACTCGCCACATGACGTGCCAACATCCGTGCCGCGATCCGCCTCGGTTGCACTACCACGATCAAACCCTCCACGCCACCATCCAGCAACATCGACGGAACGCAGGTTGATTTACCCGAGCCCGTAGGAGCACGCAGCAATAACCTGCCGGTTGAGCGCACAGACTCCAGCAGGGATTCACCCAGTGCTTGTACAGGCAACTCCATCACTCAGCCTCTCTTATAGTATTTCTGATAAGAACTGGGAGACATGCCCATTTCTTTACTAAAGGCACGGCTGAAATTGGCATGTTCATCATAACCTAGGCTGGCAGCCACTTCATTGACCTTCATTCCCGTGTTGATGAGTCGATCACAGGCCGCAGACATCTTCGCCTGCATGATAAAACGTCTGGGAGTGGTATTCATGTGTTCTTTAAACAAACGCTCTAAGGTGCTTAGTGAAACCGCAAATTTCTTAGCAAGACCAGATATATCAACTACCTCATCGAGATGTTCATAAATACCGGCAACAATCACCGCCAACTTGTGATGCCGTGTGGGCACTGGCAAGCCCTCCTCATGACCCATCCTTCTCGAAATTCCAGCCGTCCCTACACAATTGCCACCCACATCCATCACAGGGATTTTGCTTGTTGATCTCCATTCTACTCCACCGGAGCGTGTTGGGGTCAACTCAGAGGCATTCCATAAAGCCTCACCTGATGCCAGCACCCTCTCATCATCCGCCTGATACTTGGCAGCCAGCTCAGAGGGAAAAATATCCTCGTCCTTAAGCCCAAGCAACTCATCTGCATTTCGCATCGCAAGCTCGGAGCAATAGGCTTGATTGACAAACATCAGGCGCCCTTGTGAATCCTTGAGCCAAAATATGATCCCGGGTAATGCCTGAAATAACGCCGGAGCTATTTGCCCAGGCAGAAGAGACGACATAAACTGCTCAATATCAACACTCTCAGACTCATTCATACCAGCATCCTGAACACCTTCATTATTTTTTCAATGACGAAAAGTGATAACTTATTGACGCTTGCCCACATGGACAGTAATGGCCGATCATGGCAAAGTCCACATGTACAAATGTCATTGAAATCAGTGACCCCAACACAGTAACCTACATCGAAGCTACTACTAACCAAACAACACCATGTCCGAATACTTCCCTAACATACCTGCCTTCCAATACGAAGGCCAA
>CBFHPA010000105.1:0-2814 GCA_965657565.1 Oceaniferula sp. | reverse complement strand
AGCCCTTGGAGTGGTAGCCGTCTTTTCTTTGCACCAGGATCCAGTCAGCGTGACGAATCGCATAGGCGTTCTCAAAGGTGTTATGAATGTGGGTTTGGCGTGGGCTGGTTTCGGTTTCGCCCGTCCAGAGCGAGAGGAGGTCATGGGAGTCCTCGGCGGCGGTGTCGGGCAAGTCATAACCGACGACCGAGGCGAGCGTGGCCATGATGTCAATCTGGGAAACAAGCCCATCTGAAGTTGATGCCGCGGCGACTTTGCCCGGCCAGCGAACGATGTAGGGCACGCGGTGACCGCCTTCGTAGATGTCGCGCTTGAGACCACGCAGGGGATGGGATGACCAGTGGCCGAATTTCTCGTCGCGGGCATAAGCGTAATGCTCAGCGCCATTGTCGGAGCTGAAGATGACGATCGTATTCTCTGCGTGTCCGCTTTCTTCCAGTGCTTGGAGGAGCTGACCGCATGACCAGTCCGTCTGCACCACGAAGTCCCCGTAGGCTCCCGCCTTGCTTTTGCCATCGAACTCATCGGTGGGCACGATGGGCGCGTGCGGGCTGGGGAGGGGGAAATAGAGGAAAAAGGGCTCTTGCTTGCCTTTGCGATCCTTGAGCCAAGCGGCGGCTTTTTCTGTCAGCGTGGGCAGGTTCTCATAAAAATCCCAGTCGCTGCACGCGGGGCCGGGACGCGCTTCCCATCTGCCTTCCTTGGTTGACCCTTTTGGTGTAGTTTTGAGCGTCGTATCCGGAGCTTTCAATACCTTGTCGTTTTCGATCCACGTATAGGGCGGGAAATTGATCACGGCATCGCCGAAGTAGTAGTCGAAGCCGTGCCCTAATGGTCCATCGGGAATGCTCTTGCTCCAGTCGAAATCCTCCGCCTGAATACTCTTCTTAGGCGTTCCGGGTTTGCGGATCGCATCCCAGTCCCAGCCGAGATGCCACTTGCCTATGCAGGCGGTGGTGTAGCCTTTTTCCTGCAGCATCTCAGGCAGGGTGAGACGCTCGGGCGAGAATACGGAGGGCTTTAAGGAATTGACGATGCCGTGGAATTTCCGCCAGTGGTGGCGGCCGGTGAGCAGGGCGTAACGTGATGGGGTGCAGATTCCCGACGATGAGTGACCATCAGTGAAACGCATGCCCTCCGCAGCCAGCTTGTCGAGGTGTGGCGTGGGGATCTTGGAATCCTGATTGTAGCACGTGAGATCTCCGTAGCCGAGATCATCGGCATAGAGGATGACAATGTTGGGCTTGTCGGCGGCCTGCAGCGAGCAGGCAGCGTATAGCGCGCAGATGGTGGTTGTGAATTTGGTGATCATTAGTGGTTGAGTGGTTGTATCAGTTCTTTCATTTCCGGCCCCTCTCTTGCATGTCCCATGGGTTCGCGGCCCTGGGTTCATACAAAGGGCGGGCATCCTGGCCGGGAAGGGAGTCGATAACTGCTTGGAATTTTTTCAGGGCCTGCTTGTGCTCAGCGCTGTCGCTCTTGAGCAGGTTGGTTTCTTCCCATGGGTCCTTACTGAGGTCATGCAAGCGGACGATTTTTTTCTTGTTGGAGATCCAGACTTTGTAGCGCTTGTCGCGAATGACGCGGGTGGCGAAATCATTTCTAGGCCGTATGCCGTCCTTGGTCAGCTTGGCGGCTCCGTAACCAAGTGCCATGATCCACTTGCGCCCGGTGTCTTTGGCCTTGCCCAAAACCAAGGGAGCAATGGAGATACCGTCGGCGATGAAATCCTCAGGCACATTGCCCCCGCCCAGATCCAGAAAGGTGGGCAGCATGTCGGAAAAATCAGTCAGAGCATCAGTCTCGACCCCGGCGGGAACGAGTCCCGGGCAGTTGATAATGAAAGGCGCGCAAACCCCGGCCTCTGTTTCCGTGCCTTTCGCTCCTTCGACATCCTTTCCGTTGCGGGTACCGGTCACGCCGCGTTTGCCACCAGCGGTGCCATTGTCGGTGGTGAAAATGATAATGGTGCGATCACGGATCTTCAGCTCATCGAGCTCCTTGATGATCTTGCCCACTATCTTGTCCACATAGCGCACCATGGCCTGGTGCTTGCCGAGCTTGCCTTCGGCCCTCGGTTCATCGGGGGTGGTCACCAGTGGGATATGAGGCAGCGCCATCGGCAGATAGAGGCACATGGGTTCCTCTTTATGTTTGCGCATGAACTTGATCAGGTGATCAGAATAGAGATCTGGGCCAAACCTGCCCTCGTAGGTTTTGCTGCCCTCCGGGGTGTTGATGTAGGGGTCATGATAGCGCTGTTCACTTGGTGGATTGCCGGTCTCAGCCCCGGTCCACATCGCCCAGTCATCGAAGCCGTGCTTCTTCATCGCCTGCGGTTCGATACGGAAGTCATTGATCTGCCACTTGCCGGCGGCAAAGGTGGCGTAGCCGAGGTCTTTCATCAGGCGGGCAAAGGTGATGTTTTCCTTCTGCTTCCAGTCAAAGTAGCCAACTCCCCAGCGCGGAACGTCCCAGTGGTTGGCCCAGCCCGAGCGCCATGGGTATTTTCCGGTAAGTAGTGTGGTTCGGGACGGGGTGCACTGCGGCATGGAGTAGGCGTTATTAAATTTCATCCCACCCGCTGCCAGGGCGTCAATGTTAGGGGTTTTGATGTCCTCCGCGCCGTAGCAGCTGATCCACTCCTTGCCCAGGTCATCGAGCATGATGAAGAGGATGTTCGGTTTTTCTGCCTGTGCGTATGCCGCCGGCAGCAGAGCAAGCATGCATACCGCTGTCAGGGCGGCTTTTGTTATATTGTATCTTTTCATTTCGCTGGATTCTCTGGTTTTGTTAGTTTTGATTGATGGGGTA
>CBFHPA010000104.1:0-2942 GCA_965657565.1 Oceaniferula sp. | reverse complement strand
TGGTATCGAGTATGCGGTGAAGGCGAACTCAAACTTGTCGGTGCTGAAGTTGTTGGTGGATGAGGGTAGTGGTTTTGATATTGTCTCAGGTGGCGAGCTTCGCCGAGTGATTGAGGCTGGTGGGGATCCGGGTAAGTGCACTTTTGCCGGTGTTGGCAAGACCCGTGAGGAAATTGAATACGCAATCAGTGAAGGCATCTATTGCTTTAATGCCGAGAGTGAGGAAGAGGTCGCCTTTATCGACAAGGTAGCGGGTGAGATGGGCAAGGTGGCACCGGTGGCTTTCCGAGTGAACCCGAATGTTGATGCCAAAACACACAAGTATATCTCCACTGGCAAGTCAGAGAATAAGTTCGGGGTGGACTTTGAGGTAATTGATGCGGCCTATGAGCGCGCTGCCAAGCTGACAAACATTTCCCTACGCGGCTTGCAGATGCACATCGGTTCGCAACTGACTTCGCTGCAGCCCTTTATTGAGGCAGTAGAAAAAGTAACACCTCTGGCTGTTCGGCTTAAGGCGGCTTATGGCATTGAGTTTTTCTCCATCGGTGGAGGAGTTGGCATTGTCTATGACCCCGCGCTTGAATCTGGCAAGCCCGACTGGTGGGCAGCTCAGCAAGAGGAGCACAAGCCGCTCACCATCGAGCAATACGCTGAGGGTGTCATGCCGGTGCTCAAGGAAAGTGGACTTAAGATCCTGCTCGAGCCGGGTCGATATATTGTCGGTAATGCCGGTGTGATGCTGACCCGCTGCTTGTATGAGAAAAAGGGAAGTGCCAAGACCTTCCGTATTGTTGATGCGGGTATGAACGATCTGATCCGTCCGGCTCTTTATGAAGGTCACCATGAAATCGTGCCGCTCAGTGAACCAGCAGGATCAAGTAGCGCGGTGGACGTGGTTGGACCTGTCTGTGAAACAGGGGATTTTTTCTGTCAAGACCGTGAGTTGCCGGACTTTGCCCCCGGTGATGCGATTGCTTTGCTCAGTGCCGGAGCCTACGGCTTTGTGATGGCATCGAACTACAACTCACGCGGCCTACCGGTGGAAATTCTGGTGGAGGGCAGTGAGGCGAAAGTGATCCGACCACGCCAAACTATGGATGATATTCTGGCCAGCGAGAAGGCGGCTTTGTAGCAAATTAGCAGATAGATCATTGAAAGTTTGTCTTTCATGGTGCTGTATGAGTGGCATGAAGCAAACCATCCGACCTCTCAAAACTCTCACTGCCGCCCTGCTTTTTATCGTTGCCTGCTCCGCCCACGCGGATCATTGCGCAGAGCATCAAACCAAAAAGGAGCAAGACCAAGTCGTCGGCGCTGAGGTGTTATTCAATGGCAAGGATCTGCAAGGTTGGAGTGGGGATCCCAAGTTCTGGTCTGTGAGGGATGGGGTTATTTATGGCACAACGCTTGAGCATAAGGCCAATGGTAACACCTTCCTTGTCTATCAGGGTGAGGATACAGGAGATTTTCATCTGACCTTGGAAGCCCGTTGCATGGGTAAGAACAACTCAGGCGTGATGTATCGCAGCTCGCTGGTGGAGGGGAATCCTTTTGCGATGGGGGGTTATCAATGTGATATTCATCCCAAGCCACCCTTCACCGCGATGATCTACGGTGAGCGCATGGGCAAGCGTGGCATCATTATTACCCGTGGCCAGAAGATGGTGATCGATGAAAGCGGCAAGAAGAACATTCTCTCCCAGGAAAAGCCTGAGGGTGTCGATATCAGTGAGTGGAATACCTACGAGATTATCTGCAAGGGAAACCACATCATCCAGAAGCTCAACGGTAAGGTGGCCATTGATTTGGTCGACAATGACAAGGGCAAGCTTCTGAAGGGGAAAATCGGCCTGCAGCTCCACGCGGGAGCTCCCATGGAAGCCGAGTTCAGAAACATCCGCCTTATCAGGCTGGATAAGTAGATTTTAAAGACTCTGGATAGAAAAAAACCCTGCCTATACCAAGGCAGGGTTTTTTGATTTGTAGTGTTTGGGGAAGCAGAAGTAGATACTGCCTAGGGGTGCGTAAAGCTCAGTGTCTGGCTCACTTGGGAGCGAACGTAGCCAATCTCAACCTTCTGGCCTTTTTTGAGCTCAGCGATGGCTTTTTTGAGGCTGGCACGGTCCTTGACGCTGGCACCATTGATCGTCTGGACCACGTCTTCTGCCAGAAGCTTGGCGCTTTTTAGCGGTGAGCCTTTGTCAATGCGCTTGATGAGCAAACCGCCGTCTTCCTTATTAACCCCGAAGGCTGAGAATTCCTCACCTTCGAGCGTGGTTGTGAACGCACCCAGCCACTTGATCGTCTTGCGCCTGGCTGCCTGCTTGGCATCACTCGGCTTGCCAGGATCGTATCGGTAATGTGGTAGCTTGGGGGTGCGTGCGATTGCCTTGAGGGCCGGTTTCTTTACCCCAAAGCGGTCCATAGGGAAGTTCTTAAATCCAGCCTTCAGCGCAGGAGAGCCTTCCTTGACGCGGTAGTCTCCGTTGGCGGGATCGATGAACTGGGGGTCACCGTATGAGGAGTCTGTATCCCAGCCTTTGTCACTGAAGGCTGTTTGGTCAGCCTCCTTGGTGAAGAAGTTATGGTTCACCTCGCTGTCCCAGGTTTTGATGCGGGCAGGTCGATACTTGCTCATCCAGATGTTGTGGTGCACGCGGTCACCGCAATACTTGTACCACACATGTGGGTGCAGGGTGTTGTTGACGGTGATATTGTTGTATACGTGACGGTTGAAGCCTTCGCGCAGCTTGAGCCCACCTCTGAGCATCAGGTTGTTATAGATCTCGTAATGGGAGGAGCCGTCATCGAGGTCAACGTCCCAGCCGTGGTCACAGCGCCAACGGCTGTTGCGGATGATGCATTTTTCCGTATCGAGCTTGGCGAGCTCTGGTAGTTCTTCAGCCGACGCGTCCGTGATGTGCCAGAAGCGGTCACGT
>CBFHPA010000103.1:0-3022 GCA_965657565.1 Oceaniferula sp. | reverse complement strand
CAGTTTCATTATTACAGAGCAGGGCTCTGAAGCGTTTGGCAAAGAATTTCTGAAAGCGGAGTAACATCACGGACTAATCAATCATCATTCTGCTCAGATGCAAAAAGATTATTGTTTACAGCCCAATGATAAAAGCACACACAACGAACAAAGATGACCAAGCTGCGGATCCGGGCGATGCTTATGTATCGACTACATTCACGCTCAGGATCGACAAATAACCGATTTCCAACCAGCATATCAGCAAATGGAACTTCTCAATACCTACGAAGACAAAGACGAGGCCGAGGCCGCGGAGAAGCTCATCATCGGCAAGAAGCGATTGGCCAGTGACCGAGACGACAATGAGATCATCTACCGCCTATTTGGCGAGCCCACATGGGGGAACTTCTTCCTGCTCGGTATGTATGAGCTGCCTGAGCTCAAAGAGCTCGTTGATCTGAAGAAGGCTGGGCAGCCCTATGATGAGGCGAAGCATCAAGGCATCCTGCATGGCCTTCAGTTTCTCGAGTCAAGCTACAGCCTGAAGATCCCAGGGCACTGGCGGTAGGGCGATTATGCCTTAGCTCAATTTGGGGCTGGTTTGAGAGCTGCTTTTTACTAACATGTTTTTACATTAGACAACTTTCTGTCTAATTTTAAATCATTAATATCCAACTATTGAACTGTTGGGTGACAATACAAGCATGAGTACACCACCATCACTACCTACATCCCCTAAAAAAAGACGCGGATTTATAAATCCTCGTTTGGTTAGAGCCGTCTCATTTACAGTTTTAACGATTTGCATTATTGTCTGCATCGTTTCATGCATTTTAGCAATTTGGGATTCTACGAAAACAGATGTACTCTGGAGAACCGTTGCCACATGTGTTGTGATTTCGGGAGGCATGATGGCATTCGGAGTGATAAATATGCTTTATGGCCCCCCAGAAGAACCATAAATGCAGAGCAAAGCCGGTGGATGACTCTGACTGCTAGCTGGAACCAATAAGGAAATGAATAGAATACGATTCATATATATCTTTTGCATTGGAGTCATGCTGTTCATCTTTGGCACTTTCTATTTTGGATTTTTTGCATTTCAGCCCCCGGACACACCTCCCGAGGAGAAGGCCATGCGTCGCCTTCATGGATTAGTATCTGGGTGGTGCATGTTTGGCGGTGTAGTGCTCATTGAAGGGTCGATTGTAGGGGGGGTAATAAAAGCGCTTGGCAAGCGCCTTGCGTCCCCTTTGCACAAGACGCTCATAGGGATTTCTTTTTTAATTGTAGGGGGGCTCTACGGATCATATCTGGTCTTAGAGCTATCAAAGCCGACACCACCAGAAATGCATTGGGTGGCTCAAGTTTTTGTCAGTGTTACTTTGTTATTGGTTGGCTTAGGCTTATTACTGCAAATTACAGTTAGTAAAATTCGAGATAACAAGGCGGCACTGAAGAGCCCGCTAGCCGCTAAGTAGTTTAGTTTAAGAAACAAGTCTGATCACAAAGCTGCTCAGTCTTATGAATGCAAGCCAGCATATTAAGTTAAGAGCTAGCAGTGCTAAAATATTTACGTAAGGGGGTATACCCATCTGTTAGCAAAGTTAATGCCAATGTTAGATGCGTTTTTTGTTACGATTAAGCCAGATATGCGGCAGGGCCTGATTGAGTCTTCAGCAGCAGCTCAAATCCCTCTACAGCCCGTGCAGATTGACGTCTAAGTTATTCCCAGCGGGCCGTCGTTTGATCTCTCGAGCCTAACGCACGACCTCGAGGAGCTCGATATCAAAGACGAGCATCCCACCTGGGCGACCGCTACCGGGAACTTCCGGGCCATAGGCAAGGTCCTCTGGAATCCAGAAGCGACGTTTCTCACCCGTGACCATCAGCTGCACCCCCTCGGTCCAACCTCTGATCACACCGTTAAGGGGGAACTCAGTGGGTTCATCACGCGTTACCGAGCTATCAAACATTTCTCCATCCGTGGTCCAGCCTGAGTAGTGGACTCTCACCGTGTCGCTTGCGTTGGGCTTCTCTTCACCATCACCTTCGCTGATTACCTTGAAGGCGAGACCGCTCTCGGTCTTCTCTGCATCGTCAGGAACCGCAGCCACATCCTCAGGAACCGCTGGCGCTGGAGCTCCTTGCTTGAAGGAAATAAGCTCAAGCTCCGCAACGACAAATCCACCAGGAGCCTGAGGCTCAGGCAACCAAGCATGGCGCTGCCCGCCGGACTTCATCTCGACAATGATCTCGCTGAGGGCTGGCGGCAGCTTGTCGAGTGGGGCGCTTGCTGGCGATTGCCCTTTACGGGTGTCCTGCATCGTTTCTCCATCCATCGTCTTGGCGGTAAAATGAAAGGTAATGACATCAGCTGCTCCTGGGCTTTCGCCGGAACCTTCCTCGATGACTTTGTAGGCAACTCCTGTAGCTGTTTTCTCAGCATCAGCAGGGGGCTTGGGCGCCTCCTTGATTTCGAGCAGCTCGACATCAAAACAAAGCATCCCACCCGGGCGACCGCTGCCGGGAACTTCCGGGCCATAGGCAAGGTCCTCAGGGATCCAGAAGCGACGTTTCTCACCCGTGACCATCAGCTGCAGACCCTCGGTCCAACCAGCAATCACCTGACCGAGTGGGAAACTCGTTGACTCACCGCGCTCCACTGAGCTGTCGAACATTTTCCCGTCCGTAGTCCAGCCAGAGTAGTGGACGGTCACCGTATCGGAGGCACTTGGTTTTGTATCGCCGGATCCGGCTTCGAGGACGATCGATGCGAGACCGCTCTCGGTCTTCGTGGAATCAGCGGGGGCGGCGGCTACATCAGCAGGTGTTTCAGGAGTCATATTTCTAGATTGGGCCTTCGTGGCGCAGAGAGCATCCACGCCACAAGCCATCTGTCAACCATCCGCAGAGTCTAATACCACTTAGTGATGCTAAGGAGATGAAAAAGAGGGGGCGGGGGCTCGAATTTGGAATGGAGAATTTGGAATGGGGGCCCACGGACTGAGCCTTGTCAGGAAATGCCCCCCTCACTGCC
>CBFHPA010000102.1:0-3049 GCA_965657565.1 Oceaniferula sp. | reverse complement strand
CGCCGAAATACGCAACAGCTCCAGATTGTGGTGAGATTCATCGTGCGGTCAAAAAATACGTCAAGGCACACCCTGAGCGAGTGCTCGAGGTAGTAGCCCTGCAGATAGGCAATAATCCAAGTTGCGCTTGCGAAGTCGTCAAAGCGGCTATCATTGCCTCCGAGGCAGATACCGCGATGGTCTCTGAGATTGTCGAGGTCGCTATCGAGGTCGAGCCGAGTAGCTTCCGCATCATCGGGCAATGCGCGATTGCGGTTGCTCCAGATGCATTGGCAGCAGTGCAAACCATTGTGAATACATACGGAGCAGTCAGTGGTGATTCTGGACTGGGCGCCAAAGGTTATGAAATGAGTGCTAAAAGTGCCAAGGGAGCTAAAGGAGGCGCCGGCGGTGATATCAGTGGCCCCACTGAGGCATTGCAGACTCCGGAGGTGATCTATGGCTTGCCAGCTGATGAGCTTCAGAATTTGATTGATCTGGTCAATGACTTGAGTGAAGACGTGGTGAATCCTATCACCGTGATTGGTGATTTTAGAACTGATGACAATGATGACGTCATACCCAGCTCGGTCAGGAAGCGTCGTGTTCCAACGCAACGTTATCTTGATGAATACATAGGCTTCTCCAATGAGCCTACGCTTGTGATTGCTGATGTTGTGACGAATACGGCTGACACTGTGCTCATTGCGGAAGATAGTGGCAATGGCGAGCGGATGAACGAAGCCGATGCAGGCAGATCAAGTTTTGATAACATCAACGCTGGCCCAGCTACGGATATCTCCAGTGACGGAGGGCAGGGTGATGTGGCTGATGAGCTTGAGGACATACTAGGATATCAAGTGTTGGGTTTTGTTGGCAATCCGGGTGAGGAAGATCTCCCTGAAAGTGGCAAAATTGATATTTTGCAGGCTATTGCTCGAGCCGGAGGCTTGAATGACGACGCCAACCAATCAGAATGTATCTTGATGCGGGCCAATACGCCACCGGCACAGGCGATGAAGGTCAATTTGCGTGATATTCGCAGAGGAGAAAAACCGATGGTTTTTGTCTACGAAGGTGATATTGTTATCATTAAGAAACTACCTTTTTAGCTCGGCGACGATTGGTATTTAAGCTCGCTCAGTATGGAGACGAGCACGGCACAACAGGGCTGATTATTACCTGTTCAATGAGCTGAATTTTAGTTTCATAATTTATGGCTTACTTCCTTGCCAAATTATCAATAATAGTAAATAATCCGAAATCCCTAAGTAATCGCAACATGTTATTATGTTGTATTTACCTAACAAATGTCATTCATGAAACGCTACTTATTCGTTGGTATTGCTGCCCTGTTGGTTCCCTTGTTTGCCCAAGCTGCAGAAAGCGTGGATGCAAAGCAAGTTAAAGCTGCTACCGAGGATAAGGATGAGTATCGTCTTCAAAAAAATGACAGTATTTCTATGACGATGTTCCAAGAGACGGGGATGTCGAGGTCTGCTCTTATTGGTAAATCTGGATCTATCTCATTCACCCTCATAGGTAGTGTTGATGTCGTAGGTCTGACGGTGCCAGAGCTTGAGCAAAAACTCACGGAGCTTTACAAGAAGGATTATTTCGTTGATCCAAAAATTAGCGTGATCATTACATCCTACGCAACAAAGAACGTGATCGTATCTGGTGCGGTGGTCAATCCGGGGGGGGTGCCCTATCCTGATGAGGGAACCATCTCACTCGCGCAAGCGATTGCAGCAAGTGGGGGTATTACCCCATTGGGAGACACAAACCGCATTACCATTGTGCGCAAAAAAGGTGGCTCAACGGTTGCGACGATGAATAAGGCGGGGACTTTAGAGCTTCTGCCTGGGGATACGGCACTGGTTCACATGCTGCCACTCGAGGATCAAGTAGCCAAGACGGCAACTATTGCTGGTGAGGTGAATCGGGGAGGCGAAATACAGCTGCCAGCATCAGGAAAGATTGATATCCTCTCTGCGATTGCAAAAGCCGGCGGACTGAGTCGAGTCGCCAACAAAAAAGAAGCCACCTTGCGTCGTTTGACTCCGCAGGGATACACGGTTGAGAACATCAATATGAAGGATGTGAAGAGTGGCAAGGTGCCGATGGTTTTCATTCGGGAGGGTGATATTCTTATGATCAAAGAAAGCATCTTTTAAAGCGCAGAGACAACGAAGTAACTTATCCTCAATCAAGGGAAACAACCGACGATAGCGTGCCCGACCCTCAATGATTGATTTAGACACACAATTTAATGACCGAAGTAAAAAATAATAACGATCATCTTGATGATTTACCAGAAGTAGAGGCCGATGTGCCATTACAATCAAGTCCTCAAAAAAGCCGCATCAGGATGGCTTTGACGCGGTGGTGGATCATTCTTATTTTTGCGGTTATGGGATATGTCGTTTCCCTCTATACCCTATCGATTGCTGAGCCAAGAAGCTCTGCCAGAGCAGTCATTGAGGTGGTTACCAAGAAGCGTCAACTCGTCGGATCAGATCTAGAGAGAGATCGCGTTGGTCTTCAGCAGGCGATGCAGACCATGGCGAGTAAAATACTAGGCTCTACACAGCTCAGGAAAGTTGTTAACAGCCCAAAGATTCAATCGGTTGAGAATGCAATGCCACCAAAGTTTTCGATGAAGCCCAAATATTGGCGCACCGAGGATGAACTGCGATTCAGGTCAGCTGCGGAAGCTTCCACGTCAGAGATTGTTGGCATGATCACTGGTAACCTGAGTGTGAGACCTAGACCGGGTACCATGTTGATGGATGTCAATGTGAGTCATCCTGATCGTAATACAGCAGTGACTATTGCGGACGCTATTGTTGAAGAGTTCATCAGGAGCGAACAAAACCGCATCGAGAAATCAGCAGGCGAAGCCTACAAGATTTTGAAGGCCGATGCTGCTATGGCTGCGGCCGATGTTGAGACTGCCCAGAGGGCGATGTCCACTTACGCATCCGTGATGGCGACAAACAGTCGCATCAATGAAATGAATAAAAACATGGTTTCCCTCAGGCTCAAATACAAGAGCAAGCATCCTACG
>CBFHPA010000101.1:0-3406 GCA_965657565.1 Oceaniferula sp. | reverse complement strand
ACTCACAGGGGGCGATGTTCGATGCATCGGGAGAGTCCGACCTGATTGACTTGCTGCAAGGGGATGTAGAGGTGGATACTGCTACCGCCGGAATCTTAGAGGCGTTTCGGAAACAGGGCATCTCAAAATACAATTGGTCCATGTCTGTTGACACCGATGCTTACCAGGAAGGGGTATTACTGATCGATCAATCCCGTGGTGATGCATCAATGAAGTATGGGGGGCTCGATACCTCTGATTTCAGCCGATTGTTTGATGATGCTCTTGCTGATCATCCTGAGGGCGTTATCTACATCAAAACCCATCCTGACCGTCAGTATCGTAGGAAAAAGTCCTGCTTCAGTGAAAAGCAACTTTCTCACCCAAGAGTTCAGCTTCTTTCGGCTGATCTTGGCCCGGCTGACTGCTTCCAGTTTTGCAAGAAGGTCTATGTCGGCACCTCGATGATGGGCATGGAGGCGCTGATTCATGGCTGTGAGGTCGTGACTTATGGCTGGAACTTCTATGCAGGGTGGGGGCTGACTACGGACCGAGGTCGTGAACCGCTGCCACCACGTGCACGGCAGCATTCCGTCATTGAACTCTTTCAGGCGTGTTACATCGATTACGCCCATTATTACGATCCTGTTACTCTCGAGCCCTGTGATCTGCCGAGGATCATGGATCATATTGCCCTACAGAAACGGCACTGGGAAAAGAACAAGGGGTCTTGGTCTATGGCTCGTTTCAACCCTTGGCAGAAAAATGTCCTTCCCAGCTTCATTCAAGGACCAAAAACCAAGATCAGCTCAGATGGCTCGGCTGATTATGAGTTGAGATGGGGTGTTGAGGATGATTCGAAAGATTTGGGTTCTGGAAGAGCGAATACGATTCATGTCGAGGATGGCTTTATCCGCTCCAAGGGCCTGGGTGCCAACTTCCATCTTCCGCTCTCGCTCGTGTTTGATGATATCGGCATCTATTACGACGCACGCAGATCATCACGGCTGGAGCAGAACCTTAACTCGGCTCAGTATAGCCCTGAACAGCTCAGCGAAGCACGTGAGCTCTGCGAGTTCCTCTGTGAGAACAAGATCACCAAGTATCAACTTGGTGTCGAAGATGTAAAACTACCCGCAGAAGCCACCGGCAAGAAAGTCATCCTCATTCCCGGCCAGGTCGACTCCGATGCCTCGATCAAATACGGCAGCCCAAGACTGAAGAACAACAAAGAGCTCTTGGGAGAAGTCCGCCGCCAGCACCCTGACGCCTATATCTGCTACAAGCCTCATCCCGATCTCTTGAGCGGAGCACGTCCGGACAAGCCGCTCTGGCCGGGAATTGAGAATCAGGTTGATCACTTGGTAGAGCAGGGGGATATCATTTCTTGGATCGAGGCAGTGGATGAGGTGCACACGCTGACTTCAACCGTTGGCTTTGAGGCCCTGATGCGTAACAAACCCGTATTCACCTATGGTTTGCCATTCTACGCAGGCTGGGGGCTCACCGAGGACTGGCTTGACTGTGAGCGCCGCACGGCCAACAGAACGCTTGATGAGCTCGTTTATGCCGTTCTCATTGAATACCCAACCTACCTCAACCCGAAGACCGGTGAATACACCACCGCACTCAATGCGGCCAAACTGCTCGCTGATCCGGACTACACCTACGATGCTCGGCCGCTATACATCAAACTACTCGCTCCGCTGAAAGCCATCTACAACAGATGCGTCAAACGTCGCTTGCGCTCGCGGATGAACTAGTTGTTGGCCGCATTAGGCTTTAATCCAGAAATTAGCCGCTCTTCAGCTCGATTTTTACTTGCAGGGTGGGGGAATAGCAGGCCTGCTCCCCGCGCAGAAGAGCAGGCCCCTCACTTACGGCTCTTCTGTCGCCATCTTGATTTGGCTGACTTCGGGAAGCTTAGCGATATAATACCACGGGGTTTTGAATTCAGGAGCTTCAACATCATCTGTATCTGTGCTAACCTCGTTGTCCTCATCTGTGTTGAAGCCATCGACCACATTTATTTCTTTGGGGGCCGCGCGAAGCTCACGAATGGGCTTCCGCATGTAAGCCTTAAGAACGGCGTAAGGGGCGGCATCGAGCCCTTTTCTCTGCCGCAAGTTGACTTTTTGATGTGAATGGCATCCTAATTGCTATTTTAAATCCGTCAGGTAGCAAATCCTATCCTGTCTACAACGATGACAGCATGCTAACCACCCCGACATGGATCAATGCAATGATCAAAACCGAATCCTTACCCACGGCTTTTGCCGCCATGGCGATGGATTTCTATCTACCCCTTGCGGATAAAGTAGCCTCATGGACAAAGTTCAGTAAAGGCCCACTCGTCGTCGGGATCAATGGCGCCCAGGGCACGGGAAAATCAACCTTGTCCAAGGTGCTAGCTCTTGCCCTCAAGCATCATCATCACTGCCGCAGTGCCATCCTCTCCATTGATGATCTCTACCATACGAAATCAGAGCGCAGGCAGCTAGCTAAGATGGTTCACCCGCTCCTCGCAACTCGCGGAGTGCCGGGCACGCACGATGTTGCCATGGGACGTCACCTCCTTGACCAACTCAAAAATAAACAGGCGGTGAGCTTACCGGTGTTCGACAAAGCTATCGATGATCGTGCGCCTGTGGATCAATGGGTGTCACACCCACAAGCCGTGGATGTCATCCTCTTCGAAGGTTGGTGTGTCGGCGCTGTCGCGCAGCATGAGAGCGCGCTTGCCCGTCCCGTCAACCATCTTGAGAAGGACGAAGATATTGATGCGCTCTGGAGGAAATACGCCAACGATCAATTAAACGTCGCCTACGCTGGTCTCTTTAAGCGGATTGATCGCCTCGTCATGCTCAAGGCGCCAGACTTCGAATGTGTGCAAGAATGGCGCAGCACCCAGGAGGACAAACTGCGCCTCATCACCGACCCTACTCGCAGCAATCACGCATTGATGAGCCAAGAGCAACTTGAGCGTTTCATCATGCACTATGAGCGCATCACCCGCTGGATGCTCGAAGAAATGCCCGAGCGCTCGGATTGCGTAATCGAGCTGAATACTGAGCACCTCGTCACCAAGTGCCGATACAACGGAAATGATAAGGCCTGACACCTAATGAAAAAACTTCTCATAGTGACCGACCTCGATGCCAGTCTCATCGGTGATGACTATCTGTTTACCGATGCCATACCCGCATTGAGCAGGCTCGCGGATCTAGGCTATCCCGTGGTTTTCAATTCGAGTAAGACCTTGACGGAACTCAAGGTGCTCGCAAGCCAGCTCAAACTGGACACACCATTGATCGCAGAGAACGGAGGGATCATCGCCATTCCCCATTCATCGCCACTGAACAGCCACACGCTTGAAAACGAGCATCGGAGCTGGGAAAACAAAGGCAGTGAGCAGACCCTCGTGATC
>CBFHPA010000100.1:0-3435 GCA_965657565.1 Oceaniferula sp. | reverse complement strand
AGCAGGATGTCATTGGCCACAATGTAATCCTTGGGGTGGATCAATGCGCAAATCCGACTTTTAGCATAGAATCAAACAGCTTTTCCCCGAGACTCCGTCATATTAAGCATCAGGCATAGCCAATTAAAAATACCGAACTATAGTAGTTTTCTCTATGATCACCTTCCCAACTGCACTTGATGCTATCAACCAACGCATCGAAAAAATCGACCCGGTCAAATATGCCCGAAGTCGTAATTTCAGTGATGGTGCGGTAACTTATCTGAGCCCCTACCTATCGCGTGGGGTGATCTCGACCAAACAAGTTTTTGAGCACCTGCTCTCACTGGACCTAGCATGGCACCGCATTGAAAAACTCGTTCAAGAACTTGCCTGGAGAGACTACTGGCAAAACATCTGGATCGCCAAGGGAGACGGGATCAATCAGGACCTCAAGCACCCGCAGGATCCTGTATCCAACCACGGGATCAGTGACGCAATCGTGGATCACAGCACTGGCATCATCGCCATCGATGATGCCATCGAAGACCTCTACAAGACCGGCTACATGCATAACCACATGCGCATGTACGTCGCCTCGGTGGCTTGCAATGTCGCCCAATCTCACTGGCTCACACCCGCCCGGTGGATGTACTACCACCTGCTTGACGGCGACTGGGCAAGCAATGCCTTGAGCTGGCAGTGGGTCGCGGGCAGCAATGCCAACAAGAAATATTACGCCAATCAGGACAACATTAATAAATACTTCAACAGTAGCCAAAAGCAGACCTTCCTTGATGTCGATTATGAGCAGTTCAGCACCCTTGCCATACCGGAGTCCTTGGCCGAGGCCTCGGATTTTGATTCACAAACCAAACTAACTGACACAGCTGACACCCCACTTGAGAGGGACAAGAAAACTCTGGTTTATAATTACTACAACCTCGACCCCGACTGGCACGCTGGCGAGGAAGTCCAGAGAGTCCTCTTGCTTGAGCCCTCGTTTTACAGAACCTATCCCGTTAGTCCAACATGCATCGAGTTCGTTACGCAATTAGCCGACAACATTGCCGGCATTCAAATACTGGAGGCCGAGTTTGAGACACTCGCAGAAAAAGTCGACCCCGCACACATCATCTATAAGGAACACCCGACCAACCGGCACTATCTCGGCACGGAAGAAGCTAGGTCATGGATGTTTGATGTAAGCGGAGACTACCCCTCGTTCTTCGCCTTTTGGAAGAAGTGCAAAAAGCTCATCCCAGCCTAGGCACGCCTCAAATAGCGCCATATCATGAAACACCGCAAGAAGTCTGATTTACCGAGTAAAGTCTGCCCTGTCTGCGGGCTAAAGTTCTCCTGGCGCAAAAAATGGCAGCGCAACTGGGACAGTGTCACCTACTGTAGCGAGCGCTGTCGGCGGAATAAAACCACCAATAAAGCAGAGCCAAAGTGAGTCTATTTTTGAGGGTGTCTCAGAGCGGCGAAGCTCTTAATCCTGACGCTTTCGGCGCATCATCAGAGCAAGACCACCAAGACCAAGTAACGCGGTAGAGCTAGGCTCGGGCACGGTCATGGTGAGTTGGATGAAGTCACCAGAGATGGCCAGGCTAGCTGACTTGATGCTCGCGAACGGAGTGCTGGTGGTGTTCGAACCCAAGGTGGTGAAGTCATAGCTGCCTGCATTGAATAGGTTCCAAGTATAAGTACCGGTGACACTGGTCACTCCCAGATCCGTGAAGGCGAAGCTGTCGAGGTCAAGCAAGCCATCACCAATGCTAAGTTGGCCGGTCACGTTGACTGTGTCACCTGTGCCCGCAGCACCAAGGTCAAAGAGCAGGGATCCAGCAGAAGCATTTTGAATATCGAGTGAGCTGAGGAAGGAAAGGGTATCGCCTGTGCCACCGTCTCCAGGAGAGAGGAAACCTCCGCTATCAAGGGTGGTTGCTCCACCGATGCTACCAGTACCTCCAAGTGTGCCGCCGCTGTTGATCTCGTAGGCAGAAGTTGCTCCGGCGTTACTGGCATTAATAAGCAAGGTGCCCGCGTTGATGTCGGTGGTGCCCGTGTAGGTGTTCGTGCCCTCGAGGACCAAGGTGCCCAGGCCTTCCTTGGTCACGCCACCCGAGCCGCTGATGTCTCCGGAGAGGGTGGTGGTAGTACCGGTGGCGATGTCGTAGGTGGTGTTGTTAGCCGTGATGTTGCCACTGAGGGTCACATCTTGGAGAGACTCCACGTTGTAGAGGCTCATGGCATTGGTGACGGTGCCGGTGGTGTTGAGACGTAGAAGTGAGGTGCCATCCGTCTGGGAGATGGTTCCAGTTCCAGCTGCCGAGGCATTGCCGAGAACGAGGGTTCCTGCGTTAAGGGTGGTTGTGCCGCTGTAGGTGTTCTGGGCGGTCAGCTCCAGCGTTCCTGCGCCAGCTTTGATCACCTGGGATGAGCTTGACCAGTCTTTGATGAGCGAGGAGATCGTCAGGTCGCTGTTAGCATCACTAGTGACGTCGTCGACTGTGATGATTTTGGCGCCATTGATAGTAATGGCATCCGCATTGATGGTAGCGGCGGCATTACCAGTGACCGCAATGTTACCATTAAACAAATAGTTGCCGAAGGTGCCATTATAGCCGGTGCCGGTTGAGGACAGGGTGCCGCCGTTGGTGAAGGTTGTAGCGCCCATAGAGTGGACGTAACCGCTCGTTGTTGTGTCATCCACAGTTCCTCCATTCTGAATGTTGACGACCATGTTGTCGATGATGTTGTTGCCCCCGACGGTTGGGCCGAGCTGCACGAGGGAGCTTGCTCCGTCGACGGTGAGGGTTCCGAATTGTGTGAGCGTTTTCGCGCCCCCGTCCAAGTTCAACGTGCCAGCATTGACAGTGGTGCCGCCGGTGTAGGTGTTGGTGCCAGAAAGGGTCAGCGTTCCGGTGCCGGTTTTGATGAGTGCCCCGCTGATGATCTCGGAGGAAATCGTTAGGTCAGCGCTGGCATCATTCGTGGCATCCGCAACATTAAAGGTCTGGGTGCCATTCATAGACAATTCTGTAGCATTGATGGTGGCCGCTGCATTGCCGGTGACAATGACGCCACCCTTAATGAAGTAATTTCCGAAGGTTGCATTCGGGGAAACATCGCTCGAGCTCATGGTGCCACCGTTGTTGAAGGTGAGCGTCCCCATGCTTTGCACATTGGCATCGGTGGTCGCGTCATCAAGGGTGCCGCCGTTCTGGATAGTTACCACTGCGTCACTGAGCATGTTGTTTGCGCCACCTCCACTACCTGTTAATCGCATCGTGGCAGTTCCGTCAGTTGCGCCATCGATGATGACGGTGTGACCAAGGGTGAGCCCGGAGCCCGCAAGCTCCAGCGTGCCCTGGTTGACGGTGGTCGTGCCAGCGTAGGTGTTGGTGCCAGTCAGTTCCATGGTACCGACGCCGGTCTTGATCAAGGGCGCAT
>CBFHPA010000099.1:0-3579 GCA_965657565.1 Oceaniferula sp. | reverse complement strand
GACGGTGAATGGAAGCTGCACATCTACCCGAAGGTCAATCATCGGCTGCTGTTCAACATCAACAAGGATCCCGGTGAAATGTCTAACCTGGCTGATGACCCAGAGCACCAAGAGAAGCTGCAGGAGCTTGAGGCGTTGATGGAAGACTGGCGCAAAACATTAAATGATACCACCCCGCTTCGGGTGGATAAGCCCGCTTCGTTAAAACCTACCTATGAGAACAAGCGCCGCACACTCGATATTTGGCAGCCGAAATGGATCCGTGACAAGTACTTCGGTGGCAGGGAGAAAAGTGACCACGGTAAACGATAAGCAGACATTATTGATGAACAAGGCAAGAACTCATATTATGAAACAATGCGCTCTTGCTCTGAGCTGTATGTCGGGGCTTTCTGCGCTGTCTTTTGCCGAACAGAATAAACCTAACATCCTGTTCATCTTCTCGGATGATCACGCCACGGACGCCATCGGTGCCTACGACGGCCGGCTCAAGAGCGTCAACCCGACTCCCGCTATTGATAAGCTCGCTGCCCAGGGCATGGTGATGCGCAATAGCTTCTGCACCAATTCGATTTGTGGCCCCAGCCGCGCGGCCATTCTCAGTGGTAAGCACAGCCATAAGAACGGCTTCATGAACAACGGCAACAGCTTTGACTGGAACCAGCAAATTTTTCCCAAGCTACTGCGAAAAGCCGGCTACCAGACGGCGCTCTACGGCAAGTCCCACCTCAAGGGCACACCGCAGGGTTTTGATGACTGGGCAGTGCTGCCGGGGCAGGGGGATTATTTCCAACCCAATCTGATTTTCCCCGATGGCAAGCGCGTGGTGCAAGGGCACTGCTCGGATGTGGTCACAAACTTGGCACTCGATTTTCTCAACAACAAGCGTGATGCGCAAAAGCCCTTCCTGCTGATGGTGCAGCACAAGGCACCGCATCGCAACTGGATGCCAGCCCTGCGTCACCTCAAGCTTTACGCGGATCAGGATCTCCCCGAGCCAGCCACTCTCTTTGATGACTTCAAGGACAATGCTTCACCCGTGGCGAAACATGAGATGGGCATAGGGCAACATATGGGACTTGATTACGATCTTTTTCAGCATCTCAAAAATGATCCCGCGCAAGGCAAAGATCAGCTCAGCAGGTTTTATCAACGCATGAATGAAGAGCAGTTTTCTGCCTACCAGAAACATTATGGGCCTCGGAACAACACCTTCCTGTCTGTCAAATCCAAGTATGAAGCTAACCTCCGCTGGAAATACCAGCGCTACATCAAGAACTACCTGCGCTGTGTGAGGGGGGTGGACGAAAGTGTCGCCCGGTTGATGCAGGAACTCGAGACGCTGGGCTTGGGTGAGCACACCATTGTCATCTATTCCTCGGACCAGGGTTTCTACCTCGGAGACCACGGCTGGTATGACAAACGCTGGATGTATGAGGAGTCCCTGCAGATGCCTTTCATCATCAAATGGCCCGGGGTGATCAAGCCCGGTTCCTCAAGCGAATACCTCATTCAGAACATCGACTATGGTCCCACCTTTCTCGACGCCGCGGGTGTTGCAGTCCCCGCAGATATGCAGGGATGCTCCATGCTGCCTCTGCTTCAAGGTGAGGACCCGCAAGACTGGCGAGACTCGATCTACTACCACTACTACGAGTATCCCAGCGTGCACATGGTGCCGCGGCAGTATGGCATCCGCACTGAGCGCCATAAGCTGATCCATTTCTATCAGTTTGATCAGTGGGAGCTTTACGATCTGGAGACCGACCCCGACGAGTTACACAATCTTTATGGGAAAAAAGAGCATGCAGAACTCATTGCCGGGCTCAAGAAGCAGCTCAAGGCCCTGCGAGAACATTACGATGACCGCACCGATATTTCCCCCATGCCTGCTGACTGGCAAAAAAACGTGCACGACAGCAAAAGCAAATTCCGCCGCATGGTCAATCGAATCAAGTTTATCGACTAGACCGGGGGGTATACTTTGGTTAGTGCTGGGGGCGAAGAACCACCTGCTCGCGGCAGGTGCGACTCCGGGCTCGCCTCAGCTGGACTCGTTTGGCCCGCAGATGCAACTAGCCGGGGAACTATTGGCTCAAGGCGAGAAGGAGACCGTCCTCCAATACCTGGATCTGGTGGCCCGATTTTGGGCCAATCCGGATGAGCGAACCGAAGCCGCATCCAAGCGCGTGGCCCGTGAGCATCTTGTGCTGTTGGAATCATGGAAGACTCAAGTCCGTGCAGGGAAGGTCCCTGATCATGCCAAGTGGCAGTAGCCCATATCTCCTGCAAAGTGGCCGTAACGCGGCAGTTGGAGGTGGAATGAGCTGCCTTTATAACGGCAGGGTGGAGCGCTGTGTTTGCGCTTGAGACAGCTTCGGCACAGCTTTGAATTGAGTATTGAAAAAAAGTTCTAGACAAGTATTCTGGAATCGGTATTTTGCAATGCGTAATACGCAAAGCAAAATACTCGGCAAAAGTATTAGGCCACTTACCGTCCATTGTATAAACTGCCACTCTCCGTCCGTTTAACTATTCAGCAGTAATAATATGAAAACCTATCAGAAATATTTTCTCGTTTATTCCTTTCTTGGTGTAGTTCTTATAAGCGCGGCAACACTTGCACATGGTATTGATCCGCATCATGATCATCCTTATAGACATTCTATTGATGCCCATGATGTTTACGAATGGGGATGGATTATTCTAGGTATATCTACTTTTTTGATCGTCATTGATTGCTTAAGATCAGCCATAAAAGAGAATCGAAGGGTGCTTGGTCTAAAATAGTGGACGAACAAGGCGGTGCAGGCAATGTCGCTCCGCTACGTCCCTGACCTCTCACGTTAGGACAAACGCAAAGTGAAAAAACAGAAACAAAACTAAAGGAATAACAATGATTAAAAATATAAAATCAGATCTCGTACACCTTGTGAATGCTATAGTCGTATTTATTTGTTTATACTGTACCATATCACTTTTCGGACACTTGCAATTACAAACAGTTCATTCACACGCAATAAATTATTTGGAAAGCGGAGGTTCAATTGATACGGAAAAATTGAATCAATACAAAAGTGACAAATTTTTAGTGTCAGTTATTACACTTTTAGTATCTGCTATATTTTCTATTTCAGCATATTGGATGAGCTTTTTAAAAGAATTAAAGAAATAACCAATCATTCCGCTCAACGGCGTTCCGCCGCGAGTGAATTCAACCGTTCGGCAACAATACAGCTATGAATACGCCAACACCACTACCTACATCCCCTAAAAAATTTAATTTTACCGTCTGGTCTTTTTCGAGCTGTGTGGCGGGTCTTTTATTGGCTGGAGGTATGGGGCTAGCGGAAGGATCGAATCTTTGGCCATTAGGCGCTATCTGGGGTGGCCTTGCAGGTCTGATTATTGGCGCAATTTTTGGTGTTATATTAAAACTGATTAAAGTGCCCATGAAGTACGCATGGTGTTTTTTGGGGGTTCTCGTTTTTTTAGCATTTTTTATGCGTATCTACATAAAATACTATCACATCTCCGACTACGGAAAACTCGTTGAGGCTAGTATTGTTGAATGTGAAA
>CBFHPA010000098.1:0-3703 GCA_965657565.1 Oceaniferula sp. | reverse complement strand
CAACTGTCTTTTTCAGATCTTCTAGTTCATTAAACACAACGGTAACTATTGTCAGTCTCATATTAATGATCGTGTTAAAAAAAATACAGCTTCTATAGACAATTCGATATGTCTTTAAGAAACTCACTTTTTCGATGATGTCTTCGGGTAGAGTGTTATGGGCAATAGCTAAGGGTGGCTATATTATATGTTCGACCGCCATCAAGCTGCGCATACCTAAGTATCCATCACAATAGGCTTTTCATTCTCATAGGTTACAGGCCTATAATACCTGACCGCTATATACCCCAGACATACCCAGTGTGTAATCGCACCATGAGGAATTTCATAGGTCGCCTGTAACAACCCATTTACCATACCGGCGACTACGACCCCATAAACAATCAAATCTGCGTCCCTACGATCTGGGCTGTTAAAATAACGTCTTGAAAATTTCAATGCCATGAAGCCAAGTGCGATGAAAAGTAATGAGAAGATAAATAGACCTATAAGCCCTAACCTCCCAATAACAGTGAACATAACACAATGTGGGAAGCGCGCGTAACCTGTAGCATCGGCATATGCAGGACCTAACCAACTTTCCAAGAACGGCCCTGTGATATCTGCCCCAAAACCTTGCCCCCAGAATGGCGCTATGTTCATGGTGTCGGTCCACACTTGAGACCACCAATCTAGTCGCCATTCTGTTGTTGTGCCCGCAACACCGACAAACTCGCCTCCATCAAGACCAAAAGTTTCAGCCGTAGCCCCAGATCCGATAGTATCAAAAATAAAGTCGGGGTTAACGAAAAATGTAATCATGATACCCAACATACCAACTGTTACTATTACTATACTGGGAATAACAAGCCCCCTCACACGACCATAGACAACAGCACTTACTATTACTATAGCAAGTGACACTAGGGCCGCTGTCTTCGATGTAACGACTATAAGTGCTACGAACATAGCAAACAAAATATAAGATATTTTTTTATCGTCGCGCCCTTTCACCAAGTAATAGAGCACGGCCGCAACATTCAATGGCATAAATGCATCAGGGTGAGGTCGCATTCCAGCTAAATTCGGAAAGCCTAAAGTTCGATACACCGTGCTCATAACAGACAGGATTAATGCGATTTTCATGATGCGTTCAAAATTGTCCATCATCGCATTTCTCTGCAACAAGCTATATGAAATCATAAAATACAGAGAATAATAAACCATTGAACTATCGCGCAATGCCAGTAATCGGTATTCAGAATAATCTACTATGAGATGGATACCCCCGTATATGAGATAAACCCAAACGAGTTTATGCACATTAGTATCACCTAAACCTGCTTGGTTTATTCGTAATACCAAACCACACGCGCACAATGCTAAACAAATTTCACCGATATAAACTGGCTCAAATGGACTTAAATAGCCAAATCCCTTTCCTCCCAGGGCATAGCCCATCAAGATAATGAGTAGCAACTTGGCGTCGATTGGCATTTTTCGCCACAAGCTGAAGATTAACACCACAAAAAAGCCAATTCCTAAAATAACATTTCTAACAGAGTCGCCAGCATCAAGTAAGGCTGATATCACCCACATAGAAAACAGCAGCAGCAGACTGAGCATCACTGTTTGTATGATCTTGTTATTTTGCATTAATCAATATTTTGTTTGGTGAAGGTAAATGTTTACTTTCGTTTGATCCGCTTGAAGTAAGTAATTATATACTTCTAACATAAAGTGAGAAGATCTTTAATTCAATCTTGCTAGTGCCTCATTCATTTTCGAGGTTATGAGCTTAGTAGCGTGTCGCGTTAATAAAAACTGACTACTCTTCTCCCTCAAGTAAGACCTGCGTTCACTGTTGCTTAGCAAAGACCTTACCTTAGCCTTGAATTCCTCAGGGTGCTCCCAGCTAAACGATTCTACTGCATTATCCTGAATAGCCTCATCAAATGGCCCGCAGCTATCGGAGGTTAATACACAGGCCCCTCCCTCAAGCGCCCTCATGAGTATGCCACTAGCTTGAACCTTCCCGCCAGGCCGATAGGGAAAGATAATTAAATCACAAGCCTCAGTAAATTTTCGAAATTCGCTAACATCTAGTAAGCCAAACTTTTTTATGCCTAAACTTTGTTCATGTTCCGCCAATAACTTATCTATTTTCTGTCTATATTTTTTATTGCGAGAAACTCCGGATATCCAAAACTCGAATTCTTCGCCTTCCTTAGCCAAATCTTCGAGCTGTTCGACAGCAAACTCAATCCCTTTATGCTTTCCCCAAGCACCCATAAAACCAATTACCAGGCGCTCAGACCTCAATGACTTAAAGTCTCTTCCCTGCCGTGATATCGTATTGAATTGAACATGAGGTAGTCTAACTAGCTCTGTGCATGATAGATCAAAACTTTGTCTGAGGGTATCTGCCCCTGACTGAGTTAATAAGTAAATGCGATCTATAGCCCGCAGCGACCTACGAATTATACTATAAGCAAATGGGGACTTTCTCCAAATTTTCCGAAAATATGGACGCCACCACTTTCCCGGCAATATCTTGTTTTCCGACAATGGCGCCACGATTTGCCCTATAATTTCCGGAGGGTCATGTATGGTTGCGTTCAGTTGGGCTGTTATCAATCGGTCTTTTATAAATTCCTGAAGTAACTTCCACCTGAAGTTGTCATTGCGACATATCTCGAAGTGGATTTGATCTTTCGGGGACAATTTTCTGCAGTATTCCACCAGAGAATCTTTACAACTAGCCCATTGGCTCTCCTCCTCAGGACCGCAGGACCCGGGCACATGGCAGGTCTTAACTGTCAGTTTTCTTACTGCTGCTAGGTTTTCAAGAGCCTTCATGAATGCGCTCGAGTAGTCAGCCAAACCTACAGTGGGGTCATCAAAGTCACTTATATATAAGTAAATCATGTAAGTCGGTTAGTGATGTCTGAATGGTCCCGCTTCCCTAATACT
Organism: Oceaniferula sp.; assembly: GCA_965657565.1. Classification (GTDB taxonomy): domain Bacteria; phylum Verrucomicrobiota; class Verrucomicrobiia; order Verrucomicrobiales; family Akkermansiaceae; genus Oceaniferula. The sequence goes on along the minus strand of CBFHPA010000098.1, from coordinate 751 downwards.
TACTGGGTAAAATTGAATAAATAATAGTAAATAGTTATCCAGCTTTGACAGTGAAAGTCGCTGAGCTAAGCAGATTTTATAAGTTGCAATCCTTGTACTCTACTATTTTAGATCGGCAAAAATGAATCAAATATGCTCATGCCACTGTAGGCGTCTTTTTTCTTTTCCACTTACAATATTGAAAAAATGACAGCTTGCTAGCATCACTGCTTTCGGTGAGTCCTCTGATGTAATCTTTGAGGCAGGGTAGAATTTGATGTGTTTTTTTACCTTTTAAGAAGGAGTAAACTTCCACCATGTTAGGTATTATACCAAAATAAGTGCCATTTACCCAGCCAAGGTTTCTCGAAGGTCGAGGATTGTAGCCTACGACCCGATTGATGGCTGACTTACGATGTTTAACTACATAGTTGCTCATATGTATGATTTTCATGCCCACTTTAGCCAACTTCAGTGCATATTCGCGCTCCTCATGCCCATATAACAAATCACCATTATAACCACCTAACTTTTCGAATACCGCAACATCATGAATATGGCCACAGCCGACAAAATAACGTGACTCATAATTAGTTGAATCAGCATCGACCGGCTTATTATCACTATTGTATAAATTTAATGCAATGGTTGCTACACGATCGTCAGACTCAACAACCTTCAGCACGTCATTTATGGAACCACTTTCAGGCGCAGAATCATCATCTAACGACATGATATATTTTGTCTGACATAGCTTCGCCAATTCATTTCT
>CBFHPA010000097.1:0-3737 GCA_965657565.1 Oceaniferula sp. | reverse complement strand
GTTAGCCTATGTTACTGAGATGGCAGCGCGTACCGAGCAATACTGGTGCCCGATCAAGCACGCACTAAAGATCAACTCCATGCATTCGCGATACAGCCACTTTTTTGACTACGGCAATGCCGAGGACTACCATCAGCGCATCGAGCAGGTGCGGCGCTCATTCCAGGATCTGGAGAACCATGAGCGAGACTCGGATTGAGGTGTGGACTCCAGCTTAAACTCTCCACTTCAACTGCCGCGAGGCATGCCTCGCGGCTATCTCTTGACAAACACAGTCCGTTTTGCGCGTAATCAGGCATGATGATCTCTCATTCGCGTCTTTTAGTGCTGGTTCTTGTATGTCTTTTATCTTTGCTCACCCTTGCAGCTCCTCGTGTTGCAGCTATTGAGCCGGATGCGCAGCCAGTGAAAGAGCTCAATATCTGGCCGGAAGGCACGCTAGGAGTTGATAGTTCCAAAACAGTGGAACGGAGTCCGAAGAGGCCCAGCTTTCTGACCGTGGTTCATTGCCCGAAGCTCAGTGTCTACCCTGCCACCGATGCTGCCTCCTTGCCCACCGCCGCCATGATCATCTGCCCTGGCGGGGGTTATGCCGGCCAGGCCTCCCAGCACGAGGGCCACGATGTGGCCAAGTATTTTAGTGAGCGGGGTATTACCTGCTTCGTGCTCCAGTATCGCCTTCCTGCCCGGGATCGCTCGCGATTTCTCCACCCCATTCCAGTTTCTGATGCCTTGCGCGCCATCCAGTACGTGCGTCATCATGCCAAGGACTTCGGTATCGACCCCGCCAAGGTCGGCATTCTTGGTTTTTCAGCTGGCGGTCACCTGACCGGATCCGCTGCTACCCTGTATGGTAAGTGTGTGAGCGGGGATGATGCCATTTCCAAGGTCTCGGCCCGTCCGGACTTCGCCGTGCTCGGCTACCCGGTGATCACCAGTGATCCCAAATTCCGTCATCGTTGTATTGCCGCCCTGTTGCCCCAGGGTGCCAGCCAGCATCAGCTCGACACCATTTCCTGTGAGCGCAACGTCACCGCGGACACGCCTCCCTGCTTTTTCTTCCACGCCAAAGATGACAAGGGTGTGGTTCCCGAGAACAGCGAGCTCATGCACGAGGCACTGAAAAAAGCCGGCGTCACCACCGAGCTCAAGCTCTACCAAAAAGGCGGCCATGGCTTTGGTCTGGGCCGCAAGGGAGCGGACTCCACCCAGTGGCCGGGGGATCTGCTCGTATGGCTCAAGCACATGAAAGTGCTTTAGCCAGACGAGCAGGAATAGTGAATAGTGAAATAGCCGCAAAGCGGCTCAACTTAGAACAAGGAACCAAGAACAGCCGCGCAGCCCCGACACAAGGTTCGGGGTCTTAGACGGCTGCCTACTTCAACTTTCAAAAACCCTGCTGTGATCCACAGCGGGGTTTTTTTGTGCCTGAAATGCGAAGCAGGATGGCAGACCTTGATAATTCAGCACCCTTAATATTTCATTTAAATAATCAAAATATAAAAAAATAAGCAAAAAAAGTGTTAAAAAGGCTGACCCCATAGCCTACTTCACTGAATAGACATTATTTATAGCGAGCCTAAAACACACACAAGTATCTCGTTATCAATAATATAACTACATATAACGAATATACCCCAACAAACCCACATCATAGAGCCATGAAAGCGAATAATAACTCCGACAAACACCATCATAAGTCGTATATTCACCCACGCACTAGCCTACCTGTTTTGGTAGCGGGTTGCTTTGCTCTGATGGGCAATTATACTGCCATGGCTGCGATCAATGTGAGCTGGGACGGTGGAGCAGGAACAGCATTCTGGGATGACAACAACAACTGGAACCCTGATGCAAATGTCGACGGCCCATCAGACAGCAGTGGCTACGCTGCATTCATCACCAATGCCGACACGGTGATCCGGGATAGTCGCACGATTTACCGTACTAACACGAATGCATCGGCTGGCAACACAGCCTCAACAACGATCGGCAGCGGGGGTTCCCTGACGATGGACAATGCTCTGCGTCTGAACTGGAGCGGTGGGGCCTCGGTGGGTGATGCCACACTCACCATAGAGAATGGCGGTAGTTTGTCTGCTGGATTCTTTGACACCAACCAGGGCTCGGGCAGCACAGCGACTTTTCAAGTGCTCAGCGGCGGCACGGCCACTTTCTCCTCCACCTTCTCCATGAATGATGCGGCAGGTACTGGAAATGTCATCGTTGATGGTAGCGGATCTGTCATTACGGTAGCCGGCAACACCACCATCAATGGCTCTGCCGGAAATACCCTGACGATTTCCAATGGAGGCACATTCACTGCCGGAGCTGATTTTACTTACGGCCCTGCAACCCTCTCCATTGGCGGTGGGGGAAGCCGCTTTGAACTGGGCTCGGGTGGCACCGGTGGTGCGATCACCAACCTCAATGCCATCAGCATTGCCAGTGGCGGCACCTTCGTCATTAACCAGAGTGATGCCGTCACCCAGGGCACGGAGTTCGGCGATTCTATCAGTGGCGCAGGCAGCATTGAGCAGGCAGGCACAGGTACGACCACACTCAACGTGGCGAACAGCCATACCGGGGGTACGACCCTCAGTTCGGGAACCTTGGTTCTCAGTGATGCATCTGCCGCAGGAACCGGGGCGATCACGCTTTCAGGCGGCACCTTGGAGATAGCTGCTGACATTGCCAATGACATTTCCGCCACGGGCAGTACGGCCATTGTCAATAATACCGGCACGTTATCATTGACTGGTGGAGCTGTTACGGGAACTGGAACGCTGGCCTTTAGCGTCGCTAATCAAACAAGATTATTTTCCGATCTGAGCGGGTTTACCGGCACGATCTCACACGACAACGACGCAGGAGGCCAACTACGGCTTTGGAATCAGCCCGCGGATTTGAGTGGCACTAAAATTGTCACCAGTGGTGGAACCGGCAGTGGTGGTCTTCAGTTTATCGGCACGAACAATCATACCATTGGCGAACTTTCCGGAACTGGTGGCATAATAAATATGAGGGGGGGCAGTGGTCTGACCTTAACGATTGATCAAAGCACGGACACTACCTATAGCGGTTTGTTGCAAGATGGTGACGCTACTAGAATAGGAACCCTTGTTAAAGATGGTGTTGGATCGCTCACATTGGATGGTGCTAACACTTACTCTGGCGGAACCATGCTCAACGAGGGAACACTCGTCCTCGGAAATGCTGCCGCGGCGGGAACGGGAACGATCACACTTTCGGGTGGCATATTCGCGGAGAATGTGGCTGGCAACACCGTTTACGCGAATGACATCGTCGCAACAGCTGGAACCAGTACTGCCATCATTGATACATCCGGCGGTAATTATGACATCAGCGGTACGCTGTCTGGTAGTGGCACTCTGAACTTTGGTGGCACGGGTGATGGCCAAGTCAATGCCAACGTCAGGAATTTCGGTAGCTGGAGCGGTAGCTTCAGTGGCACGATCACTCATGAGAGTGTAAGTGGCGGAAACAATTTGTTCCTCGCTGGTCTGAACACCCCTTCCTTGAAGCTCTCCACCAGTGGATCTACCAGTGGAGCTTATACCCGCTTTGCTAGCGCGAATACGATCGGCGAGCTCTCCGGCACGGGGGGAGTCATCCGTGGTCGCAACGGCTCGCTCACAGTCAACCAGAGCACGAACACCACCTACAGTGGTCAACTGGCGGATGAAACCACTCGCACCCTGACCTTCGTCAAAGGC
>CBFHPA010000096.1:0-3771 GCA_965657565.1 Oceaniferula sp. | reverse complement strand
CCTTTGCTGCGCGGCATGACGCCATCCGCATCGAATTTCCACTCGGGGTTCGTCCACTGGCTGGCATCGAGTACGGTGGCACCCGCAGGCGGGGTGGCCTGGCACTGGTCGGTAGGCAGAGGCTCAACGACTACGGGCAACGGGCGTTGCTTGTCATTTCTCAGCCAGCCGGAACCAGTAAGCACGATGGGGGACTTGCGTCCTGCCTTGGCTGGTTTGGCGGGCAGGGTTTTGTTGAGTGTGTAGTAGATCGTGTTTTGCCCGATGAGCTCCCCGTCTGTATTTTTCTGCTCAAGGAAGTTGAGAGCGTAGACCTTGCCCGTGGTGAGTGGCACATCAAAGGTGATCGTTTTGCGGTCTGGTGAGAGCTGGTAGTTAATGACGGGAAGTTCCTTCTCGTCAACTTTGGGTGAGCCGTAGGTGCTCCAGTAGTTGTAGTGCCAGCTGCTTACTTTGGGAGTGATCTTTTTGCCAATGCGCTCGGTGAAGGTGACTTCGAATCCGGTCTGGGTCAGCGAGGCGCTGTGGATTTCGAAGGGCATGGTCTTGCCATCCCACTGTGCGTATTGTAGAGCAGATCTTTTGCCGCCTTTACTTAACCAGCCACGTCCTACCTGCGCAGACCAGAGACGGCCTTCGGTATCAAAGGACATCTTGACTGTGCCAGATGCGGTTCCACGGATGAAGTCAATGCACCAGCCCTGGAGGGCCCCATCTACCTCCTCCAGCCCACAGCGGAAGTAATTGGACTGAGTCTGATCACCGATGAACATTTGCCCCTGAAATGGGCCGAATTTACCACCGCTCGTGTCCCACACCGGGCTGCCTGGAGAGTTACAGATCACTTCGCGAGGAAACCAGATAGCGGGCAGGGTGCGGATCTTGCTAAAGTCCGCAGCCTTCATGGAGAGCACTTTCTCCTTGGTAAAGTCAGGCCGTGCAGGGAGTGAGGCGGGGTGGCCGTAGAAGTTGCCCTCGCGGATGTGGTAGAGGCAAGAGTCTGCCACCCAGTCACCTTGGTTGTCGGTGATGAACAGTTGATCCTCAGGGCTCACACCTATGCCGCAGGGCGAGCGTAGGCCGCTAGCGAGTGGCTGGAAGTGGCCGTCACGATCGGAGCGGTAAACCCAGCCACGCCATGGCGCATTGTAGGACATGTTGCCGGCAACACCTTCTTTGCCATCGGGCACGATGAATGGGCCACGGGCGGCGAGGTTGAGGGAGCCATACTTGCGGCCCAGCGAATCGGCTACAGGCCCGTAGTGGTACTCATGGTATTCACCAGAGGCACCAAATTCATCGGTGACACACTCGTAGCGATCACACTTGCCATCTTTGTTCGTGTCAACGAGGCGGGTGAGCTCCGGTTTTTGGGCAACGTAGTATGCGTCTTCCTTTTCATCGTAGTAGATCCCGTTAGGTTCCATTAACCCGGTTGCAAACAGGCTCCAGCTACCGTTTTTATATTCCCATACTTCACCCTCCCATGAGGCTGCAGCAATCGTGCCATCGGGTTTGTGGCAGATACCGAGAATGGTGACAGCCCCTCGGGGAAGGGGCACGGTCTCGAGTTTGTAGCCCTTCGGTATGTGGTTGGGGATCTGGGCTGTGAGCGAGCTAGCTAAGACGAAGCTAGCGATGGAAAAGAGAAGAGCTTTCATGGTGAGTATTTTACTTGGTTGTGATGCTGAAAGAGTTGTCCCCCTCTGGGGCGATGCTGAGGGTCGTAGGCTTACCATCGATGATGGAGTGGATCAGGGCATTACCTTGATCTACTTCGTAAGCGATAAATTCGATATTTTCACCCTCTACGGCAGGGCGTGCACTTTTAGGAATTGGTTTGCCGTCGATTTCGGAAGGACGTGCACTGCGATCGGTTAGCGATGGGGTTTGGTTAATCTCCGCGCTATGCCATGCATCGAGGATAGTACCATCAACCGTGTTGTAGGCGACGATGACCTTATTGGGTAATAGGCAGAGGAGGGCACGTGGTGGCAGGTCTTTGATCCACTTGCGCTCAATTTTTGCATTGGGACCAGCTACAATGACCTTAGGAGTGCTCCCTTGTAGGCCGCGACCAGAGAGAATGTAGCGCGCTCCAGCTGGACCCACTAAGTTACCGTAGAATTTATAGCTGTGTGCTCTCTTCTCTTCGTGGAAAATTTCAAAGCTGTAGGTACCTGCTTCGAGCTCGAGCTTTTCGTTGATATCTTCTTCCTTGGGAGCCTTTTCATCGGAGTAATGAATTTCCTTGCCCTCGAAATAGATGGCTGTGCGACCGACCCTACGGATGTCGAAGCGGTAGGAGCCTGGCTTTTGGATGTAGGCTTTGGCAGTGACGCGGACAACGCCCTCGAGATTTTGTTTCACGTAGAGCCAGTTTTCAGGCAGGGGTGTTGATGAGGTGGACTCAATAGTTTTGAAGAGTTCGGGGACGAGGCGCTTTCCCTTAAAATGATCTTTGGGGTAGATGTAACGAACCATTTCACGAACACCCTCGTGTTTTGAGAGAATATAATCAGTGATCGCCTGGCGGTCTTCAGCAGGATAGATGGCTTCAAAGGCTGCCATTTCAGTGCCTGCAATGCCTTTAGTGATTGCCCGGTTGATCGCCTCTGGGCTGTCACCATGCTTCCAGAACGGGTCCGCGAGGGCCGGACCAATACCACCTTCCATATGCGGGCCGTGGCAGGTCATGCATATGTGTTGGTAGAGAGCCTGGCCGCGCTCGATTGATGGAGGGGCGGCGGAAGCAGTCGCCAGAGTGGCGAGTAGAATGGTGGCGAGGTGTCGTTTCACGGTGTATTAATATGTTGTTATTTGACGAGTTCGATACGTTTCAGAATGTGAGCTCCTTCGGGAGTAGCGAGTTTGATTCGTTGCTTGGTATTGGCATCGGTGAGGGTGATACTGATGGTGGATATTTTTGACCATTCCAGTGTTTTGTCGTTCTTGCTTTTGAAGTCCTTGACCTCAAGCAGGATAGTCTGTGGCCCCTTGCCGCTGACTTTGGTTCCGTAGTTAAAGTGGCCCAAGTCTTTACCGTGGCCGTTGAATTTACTATCAATACCTAGACCAAGTAAAAGGTCCTGCCCTTCTTGAAGATTTAGCGTAATGGCAAGTTTGCTGCCTGGTGTAGTGTTTAGCTCGGGATCTTGGAACTTGTAGGTTTTGAAATTTCCTCCATCCCGGCTACTCCAGTTGCCCATGCCGTCTGCGAAATCATCAACAAGTCTCGATTTTGCCAGGCTGTCGAAGGCGGCGAGGTCGATGTCCTTGGGGATGTGGCTATATTCATAAGAGTTCAGCGCAAAGGTCTTGGTGGTTCCTCTTTCCAGCAGCTGCTCCTCTGAGAGGTTGTAGCGGCAGAGGGCGAAGGTGTAGAGCGGTAGCTTGGGGTGAACTGGTATGTTGGTTTTCCACGTGCCCTCGTCTTTACTTGCCGTGGCTTTTTTCCAGAAGCGGGTGATCGCATTAGGGTGATAGCTGTAATAAATCTCAACTTCTTTGAGCCTATCCTGCTGTGCCGGGGTAACGCTGAAGTGAGCGGTGTTATTATCAATCTTGAAAGTGGAGGGCGGCGTGGCAGGTATATTTTGCTCTTCACCAGCGAGGTATTGCTTGAACCAGTGGTTGAGCATGACCCACTGCTCAGGTCCCGGGCCGTGGTTGGCGTGCATGTTGCCGGTGACGCGCCAATTGTCATGTGGCAGCAGCTCCATGGATTGATAAATACGATCCAGGGTAGAGTGGAAGTCGTTAGAGGAGGTG
>CBFHPA010000095.1:0-3787 GCA_965657565.1 Oceaniferula sp. | reverse complement strand
AGGTTCTCCCGCTCAGGGTGGAGCCCCAATGGATGACAACGACGACATCCCATTTTAGATACCTGCTCGGCAGGGGTGGTCATCCGATGATCGAGTCATAGTTACTGTCTCAAGCCGACAGGCTTTAGTTTATTAAGCCATGCGCCTGTATAGCACCAAAAGCCCTGATAAATTCGTTGATTTCGGCGAAGCCGTGCTCCGCTCATTACCTGCGGACAATGGTCTATACATGCCCGAGCACATTCCGATGCTCGACCAAGATTTTTGGCAAACATGGCAGTCCATGAATTTTCAAGACATTGCCTATGCCGTGGTCTCGAAAATGTTACAAGGGGCTATCCCTGAGGATGAACTTTCCAACATTGTTAGCGAGGCGCTGAATTTCCCCGCACCGCTTACTAGCCTTGATCAGCAGCGCTCCGTTCTTGAGCTTTTCCACGGGCCTACACTAGCGTTTAAAGATTTTGGTGCACGCTTCATGGCGCGCGTTATGTCTTGGCTCACGCGTGATGACGAGACAACGCTCACCGTGTTGGTTGCGACATCAGGAGATACGGGTGGTGCTGTCGCATCGGCTTTTCATAATGTTGAAGGTACACGTGTGATCATTCTTTATCCGTCAGGCAAGGTGAGCGGGCTTCAAGAAAAACAACTCACCGCAGTGGGTGGTAATATCACCGCTCTCGAAATTGACGGTAGTTTTGATGATTGTCAGCGAATGGTCAAAGCAGCTTTTTTGAATAAAGAAATTTCAAAAGAGTGTAATCTAACATCAGCGAACTCGATAAATATCTCACGCCTAGTTCCGCAGATGCTCTATTACTTCGAGGCCGCTCGTCAATTTGCCATCGAGGGTAAGGGCGAGCCTGTGTTTGTCATCCCGAGTGGCAACTTTGGCAACCTTACCGCACTACTCTTTGCCATTAAGATGGGCTTGCCTGTACGGCATGTTGTGGCAGCCACCAACATCAATGATGTTGTGCCCGAGTATCTACGAAGTTCAGAATACAAGCCGAGACCTTCGGCAGCGACGATATCTAATGCCATGGATGTAGGAGCCCCGTCTAATTTTGCCCGTATGCTTGAGCTTTATGGTAGTGACTGGCCAGCGATGGCTTCCCAGATCAGTGGATACGCGTTTGGCGACTGCCAGACTCGAGAGGCTATCCGAGAGGTACATGAGAAATATGGTTACGTGATCGACCCTCATGGGGCCGTCGGCTACTTGGCCGGTGAGGCGTGGCTAGATCAGCACCCAGAGGATAGCGTGGTTATCCTAGAGACCGCTCATCCCGCCAAGTTCTCCGAGACTATTACTGAAGAATTGGGTGATAAGGTATTAGAAATTCCTCAGCGGCTTGCTTGCCTAGCGGACGAGCCTAAGGTGTCCATCCCGATGATAGCATCGCCTGAGGCATTGATCAGCTGGCTGGCCGATCAATAAACCTTGATTCGAAAAACCCTACTTAGGGTTTCACTTGTCGGTGCGAAACGGAATCGCAGGAAGGCCCTCTTTGTTGTAGAGATTTGCGTTTGCGGGATTACCGCGGTAGGCGTAGCGCACAGCTACAGGCGCAGGCACGGCAGAGGAGATTAGCTTTACCGTATTGCCATCGATGACTGCATCGGCCCAGTGCCATTTCTTATCTGCACCACAGATAGCAAAGCTGGCCAGCTTGGTGCCGGGAGTTGCTAGCACAGGTTGGAAGGGGTCTTTTTTCTTGGCGACCATCAGGCCACTGCCGACGTGGTCGTAGTGAATGGTCGCAGTGTTACCCTCAAGCTTCAGCTCCTTGAAGGTCGGGCCTGATACTACGGTGTCCTTCTTGCCGTAGACGTCGCGCAGTGCCCACAGAGCGAGGCGTTTGCCGACGTCCTGCTTGTTTTTCGGGTGAATATCACTGGGGTGACCGATATCGATGGCTGATGCCACCCCGGTATGGGGAAGCTCCTGGATATGATCCTGGGCAACACGTATACGGGCAAAGCCGTCACCACCCTCGGGGTTGGTAGTGTGTTTGTGGAACTGGGCTAACTTGACCACATAGAAGTAAAAGGGAAAATCAGCGGGCTGCTGCCATACTTCGCGCCAGCCTTCGACCAATGCTTTGAGCTTGGGCAGGTAATGAATGCCTTCACCGCTATTGGATTCACCTTGATACCAGATCGCACCACGTACTCCGTAGCCGATCAGCGGATGAATCATCGCGTTGTAAATAGAGCAGGGCTCGTTGTGATGTTTCGGTCCTGGACTTTGGGGCGCAGGAGGAACACTACGACCCTCGGCGACACCTTGTTTGACTGCCGCTGCCCATTCACTTGCCTGATCAGCGAAGGCTGACCAAGCGGCTTTGCCAGTAGCCGTAGTCAGCAATTGAGCATCGACGTTCTTGGACAGGGCGGCGAGTTCGGCTTGCTTGCGGAACCCCACTGGTGGTGTCCACGGCTCGACACGGGTGCCGCCCCAGTTCGTGCCGAGCAGGCCAATGGGAACACCACTTTGTTGTTGTAGCTCACGGCCAAAGTAGTAGCCAACCGCGCTAAAATTGGTGACGGCCTTAGGACTGCATGCCTGCCACGAGGAAGGGCGCTGTAGGCGCTGCTGCGGGCTACTGGCGATGATGTGCCCACTGACGTCAAAGAGCCTGATCATGGGGTGTTTAGCGGCAGCGATTTCATGCTGGGGATTGTGTGACTGCTTTACGGACCACTCCATGTTGGATTGCCCTGAGCAAATCCAGACATCACCAATGAGGATATCCTGATAGCTTATTGTTTCACCGGATGCATTACTGATGATCATTACTTGGCCGCTCGTGCTGGCGGGAAGCGGATTAAGTTTGATTTGCCAGCGTCCTTCCTTGTCAGCCGTGGCTTTGTGTTCTTGTTCAGCAAAACGTACTGTGACCTCTTTGCTCGGTTCGTCCCAGCCCCAAACTGGCGCGGCAAGATCGCGCTGGATCACCATATGATTGCTGAAAATTTTTGCGGTTGAGAGCTTGGCTTGCACTCCACTGGCAAGCAGTAGAAAAGTAATTGCGAGGATGTGTTTTGATTTGTTCATGAAGAAGTAAATTGAATGATCTATTTTTGGGATGCTTAAGCGTTTGATGACGGGTGTAAAAATCACGGGCAAGTCAGCCTAAGTGATCTGCAGGAAATTATACCGCTATGCGCGTTTGCGATAGCTACGTGGAGTCTTACCGGTTTCCTTTCTGAAACTTCGGCTAAATGCTTGAGGTGAGGCAAAGCCTGCCTGAGTTGCGATCTCCGTAATCGACATCCTCGAGGTGCGTAATAAGGCCATGGCATGATTGAGGCGGTAGTTTTTGAGATAAGAGCCCAATGGAATTCCTGCGGCCTGTTTGAAGACCACTCGGAGTCTGGATGCAGAGTATTTTGTGGCAGCGGCAATTTCCTCAATACTGACAGGCCTGCCACGCCACTTTGCCATTAGTTGGTTTACGGTACTCAAGAGGCTTTCATCTGTGTCTGCTATGTGATCGGCTTCATGGTGTTGGCTAAGTTGTTTAAGATTTAGTAACAGTGATAGCAAGCTGGTCTGTAGTCGTAATGCTTGCAGCTCAGTGGGTTTTTGATGCCATATTTCCAGCATTTGTTCGACAAGCGTATCCAGCTCCTTGCTGGTGTTAAGCACACGATTTTTAAGTGGATGAAAAAGCGATTGCTCCTCGAGCTCAAACGTACAGAACAACCAACGAATATCATCAGATTTGAGCCCGCTGAAATGGTGAAACTGGTAAGGGTGGATCAAGATCGCCTGACC
>CBFHPA010000094.1:0-3831 GCA_965657565.1 Oceaniferula sp. | reverse complement strand
AGTTTTGCCCGTTGCGTTGTATGTGCCGGAGATGCCCGCACTGTAGTTGGTGCGGTCTTGGGTGTTGTTCACCCCTCCACCGCTACCGCTAACATCAGTGATACCATAGCCTACATAAGGTCCAACGGAGATTTTACCGGTGACCTGATACATTAATGATGCCCTGAAATTATAATCAACATCATCAAGTAACCCTGCATCAGTAAGTTGATTGACATTATTGCCGTTAAATGACCGGTTGATTCTCTCCGGTGAGTCATAACTGTTAGAGCGTGCATCAGCCGAGAGATTCAAATTCATTTTACCGGTGAGGCTGTGAGATACTCTTACACCAGCATTGATACTCTCCCTGCCAACAAGCCCACCGTTAAGGCGGTCACTGCTTTGTGTCTGGTCGTAGCCTAGATCAAAGCTGATCGTGGTCTTGGGCAGTCTGATCTGTGAACTGTTATCAAAACTAAAACGAAACCGGTGATCGAGATCATTCAAGTCAGAATTGTTTGAGTAGATGCGGTAAGTAGGGGTGTAGTAAATCGACAATTTTCGATCCTCTGAACCAAGTCCGGGGGTGGTGAAGCTGAGCGTGGGCGCAATACGAAAAATAATATCATCTTGCTCATTCTCAGCTGTATCCAAGAAAATATTACTTTCTCCGCTTACACTGGCGTTCAATGACAAGTGCGTGTAATCCTTCCAACTATCGGCGTCCCTCGTACTGCGTGGAAGTGGAGTCCCAATTCCCTGTTGAGGCATCTCAAAAAGGTCACTCGGATGAATATCCACATCTTGCGCGCTAGCGTCCTCATGCGAGAGAAGAGGAGAGAGTGCCAGCGTCACTAGCGGTAAACTTAGCCGCCATGTGCCTAACAGGATGTGTTTGCCAGTGAAGGTCATATTATCATGTATTTTGGATTTTTAGGGGGTAAGGTAGGGTGAAAAAGGTGCTGGTAAACCACCTTCATCTTGAATTATAAATAATTAAGGAAAGCTCGTCAATACTTAAGATTTGTTGATTTGAGACTGTTTTAGGCCTACCCAAGGGCCTCATTACCCTGATTTGAAAGGCTTCATGAGCTGATGACATTCAATCTGACAGATCTAGCCTTGATTAAAACCAAGCTTGCCAATGTAAATACAAAAGGGCACGATGGCCGAGGTGCAAGGCAATACTAATGATGATAACCTAGACCAGCAAATTCGGCAAATAGAGCCCGAAGGTGCGTCAGACCACGGCGCACGGCAATCATCCGCAAAGACTAAAAATCGCAAAGGTAAAAAACAACAACCTGTCAGCGCCTTTGCCAGTGGAAAAAATGCCTTTCAACTCATCGGCGGACTGCTCCTCATTGCGGCGATCTTCATTGGGCCACTGCTTGCTGGATCTTATTACGGTGCATGGCGTTGGCCCGTGGTTTACGCCAGTTCAGCCGCTGCTCTATTGCTCATATTCGGCTCCCGATCAAAACCAAGCGGGCAACAAGGCGATCATGGGGCTCGCTTGCTTCTCGGCCTTCTGGCTCTGAGCACACTGCAAGGACTATGGATGTGGTTTAACGCGTGGGGGGTATTCTACAACTCACCTGAATATTATGATGCTGCCAGTATGCCATGGAGAATCGACACCCTCGCTGACCAACCATTCCCCAATCTCCCGGGAACGGCGGACAGATCCGAGGCTTTTGACCGGCTTAGCTACATCATACCCTGCCTCGCTCTTGTGTGGGGAGTGCGACAGCTCGTCATCGCCCGCCCATCATGGTGTCAGCATCTTGCAAAATCAATTTTTTGGTCCGGGGCGGTCATTGCTCTGGTTGGCCTACTTCAGCGCGCGTCTGGCACCTCCTCAATTCTCTGGCTCGACCAGCTCGAGCAAGGATTGCTTACCAAACATTTTTTCGCCACTTACCGTAGCCCTGGCATTGCGACTTGTTTTCTAAATGTTGCCCTAGCACTGGGTCTACCATCTGTGCTGAACGCATTGCGTAGTGATCTCGACACGAGGGGCTTCCGTGCTCGCTATCCCATGGCATACCTACTGCTAACGATTTCAGCTGTCATCATCATCATTTGTGCGGTGATCACAGCTGGATCAAAAGCGGGCATGGCATTTGGGGTGATCACCATTATTCTTTTTGCCCTGCTGAACCGCCACGCAATCGGCAAGGCATTCCGTGAGTCCTCGACCCAGCTATTCTTTGGTAACAAGCCCATCGAGCGCAATATTTTCATAGGTGCCATTATATGCATCACAGTCTTTCTTATCCTGACCTTTGCCGGGATCATGTCGGACCGCTGGAGCGGAGCACATAAGCTCAACTACTCGTCCTTAACTGGAAGAATACAAGCCAATGAAGTCATGCTCAAAATGGTAGCTGACGATGGCTGGGGCGCACTCGGCATGGGACCGGGATCCTTCTACCCTTTATTTCCCTATTATTCGGGTCAGATCGACAGCTTGATAACTGGGGTCTGGGTGTATGCTCACAATGACTATATGCAGACACTAGTTGAGTGGGGCTGGCTGGGCACCGTATTCTTGGCCGCGTGTATCGCCGGTGGATGCTTTCTACTTGCGCGCGAGCTCTTACTCCACCGCAACGAGCACAGTAAAAATCGTTTTATCCACATGCGTGGCTATCTGCTCGCCATGCTGATCTTTCTCGTTCATGCCGCGATTGAATTCCCCTTCCAGATCGAATCTCTGGCAATTATCTTCGCTGTCATGCTTGGAGTGGCGTGGGCATCTCCAGCCATAAGAGGACGAGATATCAGAAAAAAAGATAGATACGGGAGAACACGCAGAAGCAGGCGCAGCCAATCCAGAGGTAAATCCAGACGGCCAAGATCGAGTGATGGTAGTGAGCCATCCAGCGATGCTAATCATGCGAGTGACCCAGCAACTTGACGACACGTGTGTCCTCATCATGCTCAAGGATGAGCCAGAAAACTTCCGCGGGAATCAGCCCGGGAAACTTATCAGGCCACTCCACGACGATAACTCCCTCAGCATCAGTATACTCGTCCCAACCGATGCGAAGAACTTCGTCCTCCGAGCTCATGCGATAAAAATCAAAGTGATACAGTGGCAACCGCCCACCGCGATACTCATGCACTAAGCTAAATGTTGGGCTCGTGACCTCCATGCTGGTCTCATTACTGTCAGCTGCCTCGGCCAGCCCTGCCGCAAGCCCTTTAGTAAAGTGAGTTTTACCGGCACCCAAGCCACCTTGTAGCGCGATCACACTGCCCGCCTCTAAGCCAGAGGCAAGCTCTCGGCCCAATGCGATCATTGCCTCCGGAGAATCAACTCGCACACCTGTCGTTGTTAACTGCTCTAGGCGCTGACTGTTCAAATCTGTAATCATAATAATCTAAAATGAGCCCTTGAGTGACCTACCCACGATCAGGAGTGCGCCACAGCCTCATCGGTATCACCTCCAAATCCACGAATAGCAAACTCAATCAGATCGGTAAGTGATTGCTCACGATCTACATCGTTATCACTACTCTCCATGTCATCAACCGCATACTTCTCCATAGATTGCTGACCGCGAACATAGATTGCCGCCCCCGACATATAAATCAATTGCTTCAAAATCTCCTCCGCAGAGCTCTCAGGAAAATGAAGCTTCAAGGCTTTAACGAAAAGCGCGCAGGTCTCTGTGTAAAGCTCC
Organism: Oceaniferula sp.; assembly: GCA_965657565.1. GTDB lineage: Bacteria > Verrucomicrobiota > Verrucomicrobiia > Verrucomicrobiales > Akkermansiaceae > Oceaniferula. The sequence continues at coordinate 157 of CBFHPA010000094.1, read as the reverse complement.
CGACTCTCAGCAGGAATCTGATAATCTGGCTGGATCAAATATCGAGCCGCCAAACGTAATATCAGCGCTGATGGCACACCGCACTCCTCGGGCAAGACCAAAGGACGAAGAAAAGCTAGGATCACCGCGTGCAAACTTAGCTTCTCAAATCCCCCGA
>CBFHPA010000093.1:0-3939 GCA_965657565.1 Oceaniferula sp. | reverse complement strand
TGAAGGCCTTTGGCGTCTCGACGTGGACACAGCAGGCAGTGGTGTTACCGGTGACCTACTCGCTCACTGCATAGATACAGCCATGTGGATCAACGGGCCGATTGAGTCCGTCACCGCAATGACAGAAACCTTCATTAAAGAGCGCATGCACCAAGACACGGGCGCCGTGCAAAAAGTCGGCATTGATGACGCCTGCGCTTTCCTCGCTCGCTTTAAAAACGGCTCCGTTGCCATCTTTGAGTCCACCCGCTATGCACGTGGCCACAAGGCACTCTACAGCTTCGAGATCAATGGTGAGAACGCCTCCATGACCTGGGACCTGCATGACATGCACCGCCTTGGTTACTATGACTACGCTGATGAAAGTGCCGTCCGCGGCTGGCGTAATGTCCATGTAAGCAATAACAGCGGCGACCAGCCCTACATGGACAAGTGGTGGATCCCGGGCACCAACATCGGCTACGAGCACAGCTTCACCCATGGTGTTTATGAGTTCCTCAAAAACCCCGATGCTGATGATGGCAAGAGACACTACCCGACCTTCGCCGACGCCCTCCAGACAGACAAGGTCTGCGCCGCCGTGCTCAAGTCCGGCAAGGACAAGCAGTGGCACGATGTCTAATCCTACAAAGCATCCACTCCAAACAAACCAAACACTCTAATATCCTAACATCTTAACACCTTAAAAAAACCATGAGCACCTCACAAATCGCCCAAGACGCCCTTGACCAAGGTCAGGGAATTTTACGCCTCGCCCCTAACTGGGTCCCCCGCTCCTTCTGTGTTCCCGGCAGACGCATCAGACTGCACCCTGACGACTATTACGCCCTTGGTGGCGAGCGTGGCGGCATTGATGAGCGTTGGTTCTCCAGTACCACCCCTGCAGATAACGGCCCCCTCACCGGTGTGAACGAAGGCCTCAGCATGGTCGTGTTTAACGACGGCTCCACCACCCACCAGATCACCCTGCGTGATGCCATCGACGAGCTCAAGGGTGAGATCATCGGCAGCCGCCTCTGGGACGAGCACCAGAAATGGCCCGTTTACTCCAAGTTCTTTGATAACAAAGGACCCCTTCCCCACCACGTGCATCACAGTGACGAATATGCCGCTAAAGTTGGCCAACTCGGCAAACCAGAGGCCTACTACTTCCCACCCCAGGTCAACAACTACGGAGCCGACTACCCCTACACCTTTTTTGGCTTTGAGCCCGGCACCACCAAGGACCAAATCCGCGAGTGCCTGGTCAACTTCACTAAGGGCGACAACAAGATCACAAGCTACTCCAAGGCCTACCGCCTCGATCCCGGCACTGGCTGGGACGTGCCTCCGGGCATCCTTCATGCACCAGGAAGTCTCTGCACATTCGAGCCACAGAAAGCATCCGACGTCTACGCCATGTATCAATCCGTGGTTAACCATCAGGTTGTTCCCACCGAGCTGCTCTGGAAAGACTGCCCTGAGGACAAGATCGGTGACTTTGATTACCTCATCGAAGTCCTCGACTGGGAAGCCAACGTCGACCCGAACTTTGTCGAGAACCACTTCATGGAGCCCAAGTCATGCTTCGGCAGTGCCGAGGAAGTCGAGGAGAACGGCTACGATGAAAAGTGGATCTGCTACCGCAATGAAGCCTACAGTGCCACGGAAGTCACCGTGCTTCCCGGGCGTACTGTCACCATCAAGAACGCCGCCTGCTACGGCATGATCATGATGCAAGGACATGGCACCATGGGAGCCAGCCACATCGAGACCCCCACCATGATCCGCTTTGGCCAGCTGACCCATGACGAGTACTTCGTCACCGAGGCAACCGCCCAGGCAGGAGTCACCATCACCAACCCATCACCGACAGATCCCATCGTCATGCTCAAGATCTTCGGCCCGGAAAATCCGGACTGGGTAAAATCATTTGCCTAAAAACGGCACCTTCCCAGTAGGATGGTGAGTGTCAGCTTATCCGTATTTAAAGTATAACACCCATCATCCTCACCCGCCCTGCCGCCTCCCAGCCGCAGGGCTTTTCCATGCCTGCAACTCCCAGCTTGAACTAGCAACTCGAACTAGTAACCTAAACTGCTGCGAAGCAGCAATCTTCCATCTTCTATGAAAACCATCACCATCCTCTTTCTCTTTTCACTCTTCACCATTCACTCTTTGGATGCTGCGGCAGCGCCCCCAGCGGCCGACGGTGTATCGACGCAGTCGGAAGGAGGAGGGCAAGCTCTCAAACCAAATATCATCATCATCATCACCGATGACCAGGGCTACGGCGATCTCGCCTGCCACGGCAATCCCGTCATCAAGACCCCCCAGCTCGACCAGCTACACGCCGAGTCCATCCGCTTCACCGACTTCCACGTCAGCCCCTTCTGCACACCCACCCGCGCGGCCCTAATGACCGGCCGCTACCCTGCCCGCACCGGGGCCTTCCGCACTTCCAGCGGCCGCAGCAACCTGCACGCTGATGAGCTCACCATCGCCCAGCACTTCGCCAAGGCGGGTTATAGCACCGGCATGATCGGCAAGTGGCACCTCGGCGACAACGCCCCCTGCCGCCCACAGGACAAAGGCTTCCAGGATGTCCTCTGGCACAAATGCGGCGGCATCGGCCAGGCCTCTGACTACTACGGCAATGACTACTTTGATGACACCTACGAGCGTTCCCTTGACGGAAAGGTAAGCCAGGAAAAATTCAAGGGTTACTGCACCGACGTCTTCTTTGATGAGTCCCTGCGCTTCGTGCAGGATAATCAAGACAAACCCTTCCTGCTCTACGTCTCCACCAACGCCCCGCACAGCCCCTACCGCGTCGGCAAGCAATGGTCAGAGCCCTATCGAGATAGCGTCAAGTGGAAGTGGGGTGCCGAGTTCTACGGCATGATCACCAACTTTGATCACAACGTGGGACGACTGCGCAACAAACTCAACGAGCTCAACATCGCAGACAACACCATCCTCATCTTCATGACCGACAACGGCACTGCCAAAGGCAACGGAGGCAAAGGACTGGTGGAAGGAGACTTCCGCGGCTTCACCGCCGGCATGAGAGGCATGAAATCAACCTTATTTGAAGGTGGCCACCGTGTGCCCTTCTTTATCCACTGGCCCGCGGGTGGCCTCACCGGTGGCAAGGACCGCGCCCAACTCACCGCTCACCTCGACGTGCTGCCCACCCTCGCCGAGCTCTGCCAAGTCCCCACAGGTGATACCTTCCTCGATGGCAAATCCTTCCTCCCCGTGCTCCGTGATCCCGCCGGCCCCGCCTGCCGGGACCACGTCGTTGTCCAGTTCCACGGTGGCCCCTGGATGCAGGCCGAACCTAAGCCATACGCCTTCTCCAACGTCATCAAAGGCCCCTGGCGCCTGCACAACGGCGAAGTCCTCCACAACGTCGGCAATGCTCATTGGGAAGGAGCGGATGTTGCCAAAGAACACCCCGAGGTCGTTGCCGAGCTACGCGCCCTCTACGATACCTTCTGGAAATCGGTCTCACCACGCATGACCCCCGTCTGCCTCGACCTCGGCAACCCCGCCCAGACCCCCACCGAGCTCTGCTCCCAGGACTGGCGGCTCACCACCGGCAACCCACCCTGGAACTATGGTGAAATCAACCAACTCAAAAAAATCACCGGCCCCTGGCACGTCAACGTCGTCAAAGCAGGCAGCTACCGCTTCACCCTGCGCCAGTTCCCCGAAGTGGCCGGCAAACCCCTCGTCGCCGTGAAAGCAAAGCTCCAGATTGCCGGTATCGAGAAAGAAGCCCCCGTCAAACAAGGTGCCAAAGAAGCCACCTTCACCCTCGAGCTACCGGCCGGCAAAACCACCCTCACCACCTGGCTCACCAACGACAAAGGCGAATCTGGCGGCGCCTACTTCACCGAAGTTGAGCTCCTTGCCGAAAACCCTCAAAAATGAGGATATCTTTCTCCCCCCACC
>CBFHPA010000092.1:0-4036 GCA_965657565.1 Oceaniferula sp. | reverse complement strand
ATCTCACCGAAGCTAATGACATGGGGCTCTCCGTCACACCTGCTGAGCCGGGCACTGGCTTCAAGGGTATCGGTGGCGAGAAGCTTCGCACCTACCAGCCATGGCTCCCCCCGCTGCACAAATTCCGTGTAGGAGCCTCAGGCATCTCCGGCCTTGCATTTTCGGACGACAGCTCAGGTGGCTTCCCCAGAGAGTGGCAGGACGTCGGCTTCCTCGCCAATCCGATTACCTCAGCGATCAACTGTGTCAAAATCACCCGCAGCGAGGATGGCAGCGTCACAGCTTCACACCTACCTGACTTTCTCGAGTCGAAGGACGACTGGTTCAGACCCGTCAACATCGAGTTCGGCCCTGACGGATGCCTCTACATTGCCGACTGGTATAACAAAATCATCTCGCACAACGAGCTACCTACCACACACCCAGACCGAGACAAAGCTCACGGCCGCATCTGGAGAGTCCGCCACGTATCCCAAACACCACGTAGCACACCCAACCTGCTCGAAGTTCCGACTACCCAACTCACCAAACACCTAAAGTCCCCCATCCTCTGGGAAAAGCGCTCCGCTTGGCATCAAATCGCCGACCGCCCTGCCAGTGAGACCGAAAGCATTATCCCCCAACTCATCAGCATAGCTGCCAACACAAGCGAGGAAAACACCACCCGCATCCATGCCCTCTGGTCCTTGGAAAGCCTCGGCCACTTTGACCAAGCTCTGATCACAGCACTCATTAGCGACCAAGACGGCGACATTCGCCGCGAAGCCATTCGCTCACTGGCCGCTCTCAAGATTTCACCTGAGCAATTGGCGGTATTACTCAAAGACATCACCAACGAGAAAAACGTCATGGTCCGCTCCCAGGCACTTCGCACCATCGAGGCTTTGGGAAGTGCCAATCATGACACCATCGATATCGCCGTCTCATTCTGCCATCCCGCATCTAGCACCAACCAACTAGGCAATGGCTATGAGCAGAATTTCGAACGCTACCTGGCACGCCGCGCCCTTGAGTCCTACCCCGAGGAACTCAACGCATACCTGAGCACCCCACTCGCTGCCAAGCAGCCGGCCGTGAAACGCATCTGGGCACAGCAAGCCCTCGGCAAACAGACTACTGACTCCTTTGCCCGCCAATGGAAGACCCTGCAACAAAAGCCACTTGATCGCGACACCCTCATCATCGTCTCAAATGCCTCCGATGCTGTTCAAAATCGCAAAACCATTGCGCCCTACTTCCGCAGTGCAGAAAACGCTGAGCACATTGCCAAACTGGCACTCGAACACAGCGCAGACGCCTATAGCCCAGCCTTCGGCTACCCCCTCGCTGAGACCGCCACAACCCTCGTCGACAGCGGAGACAAAAACAAGATCATCCTAGGCCTCAAGCTCGCACGTGGCTACCGTATCACCCACCTGAGTCCAGACTTCGCCAAGCTACTCGCCACCACGACGGACGAATCCATCATCCGTGCCATCCTCACCACCCTGAGCCATCAGCCGCAAGCATTCGTCCAGCAATTCCTCGCCATCATCAACGAGCCTGCTAACTCCCAATCATTGCGCACCCAGGCACTCGCAGCCCTCGTGCAAGCAGTGCAAACTAAAGCAACTCCCGTGATCATCAAAGCACTGACCGAGACCCCTGATCAGAAGGCAAGTATTATCACCGCACTCGGAAACTCAACTCAAGGTTGCCAACTTCTCATTCACCTTGTCGACACCGAGCAAATTGCGGCCACTGACATCTCATTACCCATCGCGCAGCGTATCGCCCATATCGCTTCCAAAAACCCGACTGCTCAATCCATCAACCAACAAGCCGAGGCCAAAAAGAAAACAAATATTAACGCCGCCATGGAGCGAATCCCCTCGCTCGAGCAAGTCGCTGAGTCCAACTCGGGCAATGCCATCGTCGGCCAGAGCCTCTTCGCCGGCATGTGTCTCTCCTGCCATGTTGTCGGCGACCAAGGTGCTGGTGTTGGTCCCGCGCTCGACGGATCGTCCGAGCGTGACACCGAGCACCTACTCACCGCCATTCTCAACCCAGACGCCGCAGCAGAGAGCGCCTACGTGCTCTTCCGCACTATCGAATCCTCCGGTTTAATCACCGAGGGGCTCAAGGCAAGGCAAGACGATCGTGGCACGAGTGTCGCCCACCAGGGTGGTATGGTCACCTACATCCCCAAGCGCACCATCCGCCAGCAGCAACACGTCGGCTCTACATCCTTCATGCCCACTGGGCTCATCGACAGCATGCCGGATGAAACCATCGCCCACCTGCTCGCTTACATAAAAACCCTCAAGTAGGCAATCAAGCTCGCTCACCTATCAGACTTCGACCACACACGCTGTGAGACAAATCTGAAAATCAGCAGCAGAACTACAAAAAGGGCTGCAGAAAAAAGTGCCCAATAAGTGGACCCCTCGGATATACCTGAGATAGGAAACCCGACAACAGCTGCAGCAATTGCAGCAATCACGGCATAGGGCATCTGCGTGCGCACGTGGTCGATTGGATCAGTGTCACAGGCAATGGATGAGACAATCGTCGTATCACTCATCGGCGAGCAATGATCTCCGAAAACCGCGCCACTAAATGTAGCCCCAATCACCACAGGAATCAGATTCATCGCCAGCGCCTGATCACCCTCAGTAATGGTGAAAACAAGAGGAATAGCCAGCGGCATCAATATCCCCATCGTCCCCCATGACGTGCCAGTGGTGAAGGCAATCAAACTACCCGTGATAAATACAATAGTCGGAAACATGGGCGGAGACACCGCGCCACTCATTAGCTCACCGAGAAAATCTGCCGCCTTAAGCTCATTCAAAGTACTGCTCAGCATCCACGCCATCACGAGAATCAAAACCGGCTTAAACATCTGCACCATACCCTCCGTAAATACCGCACTTGCAGACACCTCATCACCACCGGATGGCACCCGACGAGGAAAGAAAATCCATGCCAACAAAGAAGCCAAACCACTAGCCGCTATCAAAACAGCCGTCACATTCGCCCCGGCAAAAGACATTGCCAACTTCTCCCAGCTCAAAGGCAGCATCGGCACCGCCGTTGCATTGGTTCCATTGGCATAAATGCCACCAAAGACCCCAAGGAGAAGAACAAGCAAAGGCACCCAAGCCCTCCATATACCTCCACCAGCCATTGAATCATCGAGCTCAACCTCCTTCCCTGCACCAGCCTGCTGCCTAAAATTCTTCATCGGGCCGATATCCCATTGTTTCCAAATCACGACCGCTAACAAAATCAATGCGAACCAAGCATAGAAATTGTGCGGCAAGCTTTGGAAAAACAAATAATATGGCTCCGCCAGATCCTCCTTACCGGCCAAGATAAAACCCTCACGAATCATCGACAACTGAAACGCAATCCAGGTCGAAATAAATGCCAAGCAAGCCACCGCCGAGCTCGTCGTATCAACAATATAAGCAAGCCTCACCTTTGGCACCGAAGCGGCTCGAGCAAGCGGCTGAAAAATCCGCCCCACAATCAAACTATTAGCCAAGCCATCGAAGAAACAAACCAAACCGAAAGCCCCCGCCCCAGCTTCTACCCTTCTGGCCGAGCGCCCATGCAACAACCTGGCCAGAAGCGCTTGCAAAGTTCCTCCTTTCTCCAACAAGTGCACAAAACCACCCAAGATCAGGGTGAAAATAATCGCCCCGGATTTCCAAGAACTCTCAAAATTAGGCAGCAAGTGTTGCCCAACCAAATCCATTGGCACCCGGAAAAGTGAGCCCTCCATCAAAATCACAGAGCCAATCACCGCACCACTGAGAAGCCCAAGCAACACATTGCGGGTAGAAAACACCAAAACCAGCGCCACAATACTTGGCCAGATTGCCAATACGCCTGCCTGCATCAGCTGCAGCACCGCCGTCACCACCGCGATCACCGCAACCAACACCAACAGCGTAATCAATGAAATATTCCTCATCTGTGCTTAGCGTGACGACTGATCTACTATGCATCAAGGATGCATTTCAAGCAAACGACCACAGTCAAAGCCCCA
>CBFHPA010000091.1:0-4073 GCA_965657565.1 Oceaniferula sp. | reverse complement strand
ATTTTGCTGGGTGTATATTTCCCGCGATACGCGGGGCTGCGCCGTGCGTTCGAACTTCGTTCTCATCTCATCACGCGCTCAATAAAAAAGCCCTACGCAGGAGCGAAGGGCTTTTTTAGAAATTGGAGCGGGTGATGAGATTCGAACTCACGACATTCTCGTTGGCAACGAGATGCTCTACCACTGAGCTACACCCGCATAGAGTGTGTTGTTTTGCGCCGGATACGAGATCTAGACGCGCGGTCTGTTTACACTCTGATCTTTAGCTGACAAGTGATTTTTCCTAAAAAATGCAAATTTTTCGACTTGGTGTTTGGAATTTTGGAAATCGAAATTAAAGAACTTGCATGGACATTCTCAGTGAAATCATGGAGCACAAGCGCGGTGAGGTGGAGGCTATCTTACCACAGCTAGAAAAATACCGTGCTGCGGCTCTTGAGCGAAATGATTTCGGAGGCTTTCGTGCAGCACTTGATCTAGGCGCTGATCGCCTCAGCATCATTGCGGAGGTCAAGCACGCGTCACCCTCTGCCGGAGTCATCGATCCAGATTTTGATCCGTTGCGACAAGCGAAGATGTATATCGATGGTGGGGCGAGCTGTATGTCTGTGCTCACAGACGAGAATTACTTCAAAGGCTCTCTTGCTGACCTCACCAAGATTTCACCAGTATCTAACATACCTTTGCTGAGGAAGGATTTTATTCGTCATGAGGTGCAAATTTATGAGGCGATTATTGCGGGGGCTGATGCGGTGCTTTTAATTGTAGCGGCACTCGATGATGAGGCTCTGAAGCGCTTGTATAAGGAGGCGCGTGATTTCCAACTAGATGTCTTGGTTGAGGTGCACGATTTGCCCGAAATGGAGCGAGCTTTAGATCTCGGTGCAGATCTAATTGGGATTAATAATCGAAATCTCAAGACGTTTAAAACCGATCTGGCGACGACTGAGTTGTTAGCCGATGAGGTGGGGGAGGATGTGGTTTTAGTGAGTGAGTCAGGTATCAGAACTACAGCGGACTGCCTGCGGGTGCTGGAGGCGGGTGCTAATGCTATTCTGGTCGGTGAGACATTGATGAAGTCGAACAACCCAGCAGAAACGATGCAGCAGTGGCTCGATATTAGGCTGAGCTGACAAGTAGGCTATTTGATTTGCAAATAGAGTGCCGACATGGCGGTCATGTCGCCAATAGGGAGGCCGTCGTGAGGTAATGTTTTGGTCGCGACTTTCCATTTTTGCTCAGTGCCGAGGGTGTCTCGGAATCTCAGTGTTTTTTTGCTGAGGTGTTTGCGGCTTAGCCAGCCGAGAGCATTTTCGGGGATTTGTATGGAGACATTTCTTAGTGCTTCATTTGGGTTGAGGTTGGCGACCACGAGGAAGGCTTGGCCACTGAGCTCATCACGTCGCAAAAAGCTATAAAGCCAATGACCTGAGACAGGATCGCCATCGCTACGTCCATAATTGGTGTTGTCACGATTGGCGTGGTTGAGGCCATAGAAGTCACCTTGGGTAAAGGCGGGCAGTGCGCATGTTTGAAGCAGTTTTGCGTAGAAGTGACGCAGCTCTTTTTGCTCAGCTGAGAGCTTAGTCTCACGATACTGGTGATTGCTTACCCATGGAACGAGGCTGGGCAGGCAGCCATAGTCAAAAATACTACTGCGACCATCATCACCGCTGAAGCCCTCAACGCCGTCTGCAGGTTCTCCGGTTTCTTGGCCCGAGTAGAGCATGAGTGGGCCTTTACCCAGACCAAATAGAATGGCAGATACTGGCTTCCCGATTGCCATGCCACTCGCAGCCCAATTTCCTTTTGAGGCAAGGCGGACTTCGTCATGGTTTTCCGCGTAGCGCAGTGAGTGGTGAAAACGGTCTGCAAAGCAGTTGGCTGCGTCGTCAATGTCATTGGCCCATTGTTGACCTTCCACGGTGGCCTTAATGGTGGAGTAGGTGGGGTCATCGTATACGGCATCAAAGCCGGCATCGATAAGCTCGTCTAAGACATTGCCCTCGGTGAGTTTTGTTGGGTCGCTGTCGTAAGCCTCTGCCATAAAATAGACGCGAGGGTCTCGCTTTCGGGCACGCTCCACTTGCCATCGCCAATAAGCCATTGGTATCATGTGTGCCATATCAATGCGGAAGCCGTCGATGCCCATTTCTTGCCAGTAAGCTAGAATAGCATCCATCTTGCGCCAGGTGTCAGGGGTGTCTTGTGCTGCTGTGCCTGGCTCAGGCAGTGGATGCAGGTCGTCACGTGGCGGGCCAACGGTGAAATCATGGCCGTAGTTGAGTTTGATGGTCTCATACCAATCATGGACCGAGGGGCTCCATGAGATGGCGTTGTTGCCCGTGACGCGGCCAAAGGTGCTCTCAGGCTCATAGGGCACGGGCCCGTTTTTGCCGGGCAGTTTAAGCGGGGCGCCTCCACCGGGATGTAGATCTCCTAGGTAGAAAAAATTATTATCAGGTTCAAAGAATTTAGCAGTATCATCGCTGGTGCCAAACGAGAGCTCAGGGCGTATGTCACTGGCGTAGGAGCGTGCGACATGATTGGGGACAAAGTCGATCAGAGCCTTGAGCTTGTGTTTTTTGATGCGCTTGAGAAGGGCTTTGAATTCATCCAGACGTTTGGCAGGGTCGAGGGCGTAATCTGGACAGACATCAAAGTAATCTCGTATAGCATAGGGCGATCCAGCTTTGCCCTTAAGTAGCAGTGGATCGTCGGCTGGTCGATCAGGGTAAGCGGTGGCACTCGCTTGTTCGAGTATGCCGGTGAGCCAAATATGGCTGATGCCAAGTTTGCGCAATGAGGTCAGGGCCGCGTCGTTGATGTCGGCAAACTTACCGCAGCCGTTTTCCGTTAGGCTGCCGTTTACTGTTGGTGTTGCGTTGGTATTGCCGAAATGGCGCACCATGAGCTGATATATATGCGGTCTGCTTGAATGGTCCACGATTAGATTCTGACTTTCATTTTTGCAATTACAAGGCGGGGCTGGAGGTATTATCTGGTTTGGTTTTCAGCACCTCTCTAACCAGCTGTTGAGAATCTCGACCGCCGCGGCTTGGTCGATGATTTGCTTCTGGTGCTTGGCATTTTTTCCGGCTTGATGGAGCTTGTCAGCAGACGCTACGGTAGTGAGGGTTTCGTCGCAGTAATGGAGTGGTATTTCGGGGAGTGCGTGATGCAGGCGGTCGCCGAAAGCGCGTATTTTTTGAGCAGCAGTTCCTTCGGTGCCATCCATGCGAATAGGTAAGCCCAGCACGAGTTGTTTCACCTGGCGCTGTTCGACAAGTTCGATGATGCGTTCGATAGGATCACCCTCTCTGGCTTGAATGGTCTCGACGGGATGAGCCATGATGCCAACTGCGTCGGTGGCGGCAATGCCAATACGGGCGTCACCATGGTCAATGGCTAGAATGGGATGCTCGTCGTTCATATTACAACAGCTCTTCCGGTAGCTGGGCGCCGAGGTTTTTGATGGCGTCTGCTTGATGTCGGTTGGCGATGAGTAAGGCGTCGTCGGTCTGCACAACAATAAGGTCATCCACACCTAGTAGGGCTACTTTGCTCTCTGGGCGTGCATTGAAGACGATATTATTTTCTGAATCGATTTCAGCGAGGTCTGTGTTGGTTTTGTTGTTATCTCCTTGCGCATCCAGGTATTTGGCCACTGAGATCCATGAGCCAACATCATCCCAGTCAAAGCTGGCTTCAATGTTGAGCACGCGGGAGGCTTTTTCCATCAAGGCGTAGTCAATGGAGATAGGCGTGAGGTTGGGAAATCTGCCGTCAACAAACTCTTTGATGTCTGATGCCTCAGCTATTTGGGCGATGAATTCTGCTAGTTCGGGTGTGTGCTCTGTCAGCTCATTGATGACGGTTTTAGCCGACCAGATAAACATACCGGCATTCCAAGCGAAGTTACCTTGTGCAAGAAATTTCTCTGCGAGTTCTGGGTCAGGCTTCTCCCTGAAGCAGCTCACTTCGTATGGTTGGTGAGTGGTTTTTGGACCGTCGGTTTGAGCTTTGTCGCCACGTTCGATGTAGCCGTATGCAGGGCATGCCCATGTCGGCTT
>CBFHPA010000090.1:0-4074 GCA_965657565.1 Oceaniferula sp. | reverse complement strand
ACTCCTGAGATTGAAGTCGGGCATGTTGAATATCAGTGCTGATGATGTCGATGCCGCTCACCCCGGAGGAGCTGTCATTGACGAAGATGAAGGCGTGCAACACATATTCATCTACTGTGGCCGGTACTCGACTCCTGCAGGGATCTACAGGATTACACGAACCCTTGACACCGACAAGTTCAGAGAAGCCATGAGCCAACAAGGAGCTGAAGGCGACGCGGTAAACCGCGCGCCTTAGCTCAGGCGTTGGGCAATAATAAGAATTGACACGTGTATCAAATGTGATACATTATTTCCATGCCCCAGACTGCTGTCATACATGCCCGTATTGATCCTGATACGAAGGCTGCGACCGAAAGAGTACTCGATGCCCTAGGTATTACACCTACCGAAGCTATTCGACTGCTTTATCGTCAGATTGCCATGAGGGGCGAATTCCCCGTTGAATTACGCATCCCCAACGTGGAGACTGCCGCCGCTTTAGCTAAGGCTGACCGTGGCGAGGATATTGAGACCTTCGGCAACACTGATGACCTTTACGCTTCCTGGGACTAATGAGAGTAATTCAGCCGTCCGCATTTAAGAGGGACGTCAAACGACAGAAAAAGCGGGGGAAGGATCTGGTTAAGCTTAAAGAGGTGATCGATATTTTGGTTTCTGGCGAAGTCTTGCCACAACGCAATCTTGATCATGTGCTGAGCGGTAATTGGAATGGATGGAGAGATTGTCATATCGAACCTGATTGGCTCTTGCTGTATAAGCTGACTCCGGACTCTCTTACTTTAGGGCGGACGGGTACACACTCAGACCTGTTCTAACAAATCATGCCCAACAAGACGTTGCACCCGACCGTTAGTACCTGAGGTGCCAGATTTTGCTTCTATTCTTCAAGATTGAAACTTTAATCAATTTATCCACCACTTCATCATGGCGGGTGGCCTTTACGTTCGGTAAAAAAAGAAAGGATAACAATTTGAGAAACACCTCACATGCATTTGGTCCCAGGCGATTTTTTGCAACTCTGATTATGGTTGTGGCGATCGCGGTTACGCAAACCAATACAACGTTTGCGATAGAAGATCCGCAAAAGCCTAACATACTTATCATCTTTTCGGATGACCTCTCCTATAGTGATCTGAGTTGCTATGGGCAGAAGGAGTTTTCCACACCTAATCTTGACACCCTAGCGCTAAACGGCATTCGGTTCACACAGGCATATAGCGGTTCGCCGGAATGCGCCCCATCTCGGGGAAGCCTGATGACCGGAATGCACATGGGACATTGCCGTATTCGAGCAAATAGTTCAGTCCGGGGACAGGACCACCTGTTGAGTGAGGATGTCACGGTGGCCGAGGTGCTCAAAGGGGCCGGCTACACTACAGGTTTTATTGGCAAGTGGGGCATTGGTTTGCCCGGCACCGAGGGAGCTCCTGACAAGCAGGGATTCGACTTTTCCTACGGATACTACGACCAAGCGCGGGCTCATGGATTCTTCCCCCACTACCTGATGAGAAACGGGAAGCCGGAGCCGATTCCTGAGAATTACGGATTCAACATGAAGCGTGTTAGCACCTACAATGGACGTCCGGTAGATAGACTCGACGACGTGAAAAACATATACGATGAGCATGGGCATCTCGTTCCCGACGGAGTCCCAGTACCCGCTGCGGCAAACTATTCCGAAGACCTGTTCCAGGATGAGGCTCTTTCGTTTATAAAAAAGAACCGCGACAAACCTTTCTTCCTCTACTACGCAACCCAACTTCCCCACGGCCCGTGTATCACACCCGACCTTGGAGAATACAAAGACAAGCCTTGGGATCTGAAACACAAGGAATGGGCAGCCATGCTCGGTCAATTGGACCGCGGCGTTGGAGAGATGGTTGACCTGATGGAGCAGCTCGAGATCCTGGATAACACCATAATCTTCTTTGCCGGTGACAATGGGTACAGCCAGTGGGGGTACTTCGGCAGACCTTTACATGAGGATGATCCTCTGTTCAAAAACAAAGGTCCATGGCCGAAAGGCAAGTTTAGCTCCACCCATGAAGGCGGTGTGCGAGTTCCCTTTTTCGTCTATTGGAAGGACAAGATTAAGGCTGAAGAAAATGACCATCTCTGCGCGCTGTATGACGTTTTGGCAACAGCGGCCGATCTTGCAGGTGTCATGCCCCCGAAAACCGATGGGATCAGCTTCGCTCCGATACTGCGCGGCAAACCGGATAAACAAGAGGCACATCGATATCTCTATTGGGAGAACGGAACCATGTCACCGCATGCTCAAAGTGTTCGCCTGGATCAGTGGTGGGCATACCGGGATCACCCTTCCAAACCGATACAGCTGTATGACGTCACTAAGGACCTTGCCTGCAAGAATGATCTGGCCAAAAACAATCCGGAGGTCGTCGACAGACTCAAGCAGATCTTTACCGAAGCCCATAGCGATAGCGAGTGGTATGTGAACCCGGGCGAGAGTAAGGAGCTGATATCTGCGAAACGGGCTAAAGCAATGTCCACGAAAAGCATGCAACATTCAACCAGAGCAAACACCGCCTACAGAGGACGAACCCAAGTATCTCCTGCAGGCGACGTCCTAAAGACCGCGCCTGAGGAGTGACGTTGGCCTTTGCGCTCTTAATAAAATGATTCATATATCTGTGAAACTTCTACATATACGTCTAAGTTCACTACCTACAATCACTTATATCCAAAATGGCTACAGAAGAAATAAATCGAATCCTTAGTCTCATAGTTGGTTGGGGGCTTGCCGGCATAGCCCTTCTCATCGGCCTTTCTGGGCTGGTCTATGCTGGTTGGAACTTCAAACAGGATCGGGCGAGTCTAAGCTGGCCAGAGACTACAGGAAAAATCATTAGTTCGGAAATTGATTCAAATACACGGCGCACTGCTCCCAAGCCTAATGGCACGAAAAGAAATGTCACTGACTACGAAGTGAGTGTGTATTACGCCTACAATATTGCAGGGCAAGCGTATGAGAGCCGTAGTTTACGATATGGCTCGAGTGATTTTGAGACACGGTCAGAGGCAAATAAAATTCGTCGCCGCTTTATGCCGGGAAAAAAAGTTGCCGTCTACTACGACCCAAAGAAACCGGCGAGCGCCGTATTACTCAGGGGTACAGTCAATCATTGGGGTCAACTTATAGGATTCACAATCTGTCTAGCTGTCGGTCTGGCTCTCCTCATCTTAATGCTCCGACTTACCATACGTAAACCCTGTGAGCGTGCTGGAGTAGACCAAGACAGTGAATCTTAACTGGCTATCTGCGGGGTAGCGTTAGGCAACAATACAAGGATGAATACACACATCACACAATCTAGCTCCTTTTGAGCTTGTTGCTGCAGGGATTTTTGCCGCTATTCTCGGGGTAATTGGTGTAAGCATCGGAAAATTCACCCAACGGATCTTATAAGGCAGTAATGGACGACCGGCGACCCTCTCCGAGTCGAGGTGATCACAGCATTCACAACCCTTGCTGCTATCGATGTGGTGCCGTCAACAACCAGTAGAGAAAGGCAATCCTGATTCATGACTCAAGGAGCCAAGGAGCGGGGCTGCTGCAACAGCTTTATTTTAGCAAATTCTCATACCAGATGACGTTTTTAGAGCCGCGCCCAGCGTTCAATAGGTCCTGGTCACCATCACCATCCATGTCGATAGAGCGCAGGTCATAGCTTTGTTGTGCTTCATCAAGGGTGTGGATGGTGAAGTTGCCTTTGCCATCGTTTTCGTACCAGCGCACCCATTCACTTTCAAAGCCACAGCTAGCGATATCGACGTCCCCATCTTGGTCATGGTCCGCCACGGTGAGGCTGTGAGGTTGTCTGATTTCCTGATCAATCTCGTGGATTTTCCAGCTCGGGTTTTCAAACCATAGAACTCCTGTGCCGTGACCTCGGCTGGCAACCCAGTCGACTTTGCCATCGCCATTGACGTCGGCACCAAGAATGTTGGTCGCGCCCAGGTGATCTTCAGCTAAAATAGTTTTCTTCCACGCTCCTTTGACACCTTCTTTACCTGGGTTTTTCCAGAACGCGAACCAGTTGCCGTCGT
>CBFHPA010000089.1:0-4100 GCA_965657565.1 Oceaniferula sp. | reverse complement strand
AAGAGATGGTGGTAGTGACGGGCATGCTTTAGGCGGGTTATTTATGGAGAAGGAGGAATTATCAAAAAATGATGGCGGCATGGATAATGCCCACTGGTGTGATGAAAGGTAAGTGGTTGAGAGCGAGAAAGCCTTAGTTGGTTTGTAATAGTTGTTGGATGGCTTTCTCTAATTTGGGAAGGAGGTAAAGGGTGCCTTCTGTTGAGAGGTGGTCGTCATCAAAGTAGAGCGGGATACCGTCTTTAATGACTTCAACTTGTCCGTTGAGGGTAGGGATGTCTGGTGTGAAAACCGATACGTTTGGTCGTCTGTCAAATTGTTTGATCCAATTAATGATGGGTATTTCTTTAGTGGTTATTTTTTGATTGAGGTAGTACGAATTGCCCATTTTTTTTCCTTCAAAAAAAGCGTATTGGGTAGCGTTGGTGTCACCTATATCTAGTGATGGCGGCTCGATTATGAACAGAACTTTGATGTGTTTACTGGCGTAGTTGATGAAATCAGTGAGAGTTTTTTTTGCGGGTTTAAAATGAGACCACCTAGATGCGATGATGAGCAGGTCGAATTTGCCAGACTCGATTGCCTCCATTTTATTTTTATTGAGAGTCATCATTTGGTCATCTGAGAACCGGAAATGTGTTTCGATCGTTTTCTTATTGATTGGTATTTTGAAATACGGACGAAGGTTGTTCGCGCAAAAAGCATTGGCTGTGTAATCGTTTTTGAGGCAAATTTGCTTAATACAGTCACCCCACATAGAAGCATGAGAGTCTCCAAATAGGAGGATTGAAGTGGGGCTGGTGCCGTGATGTATAGTGAGACCAGAGGAGGATGTGTGTAATCCAATATTGACGTGTGGCTTATCTGCACGAATAACTCCAATGTTTAGCGAAGGTGAACCCTCTTTAGCTGCTGTTATTTTTTTGGGACTAATGTCGTACAGTAAATCGCTAAAGTGTGATGTTGGAGTGCCATTGTATTTTGCGAAGTGTTGGTAAGTTGTAAGTATAGCAAGAGATATGATAAGGGGGACGCATGCCCCAGTAACGATATTTCTTGGTGTGGTGGAATTATAACGAAACCTCTTCTCGATCATATAATAAGATGCTGTCGATAAACCTATCAGAAGAGGGAAGAAGATGGCGAAGTTGGGGAGATCATTGTTCTCATAAAAGAGGCCCCTTATGAGAAGCCAATGCCATAAGTAGATAGAGAAGGAGATGACGCCAAGGTGTTGTAAAATGGCGAATGTTTTATTATTAAATTGTTCGTCTATGTTCGAGAATATGATGATGTTTAGTGCGGCAATTAATGTAAAAGGGATACAATAGAGTCCACTGTATGCGGTGGTAGGGAGCAGGAAGCTTGCGCTTAAGAGGATGAGAGAGAGTATGCGTAGGTGATGATGTCCTTGGAGGCGGACGAACTTGCTGTGTTGGGTGGCGATGAGTGCTCCAGTAAGTAGTTGCCATATGCGTGATGGTGTGGAAAAGAAGGCTAGGTTTTGTTGGGCGGTCAGTTGTGCCCAGAGAAAGTAAGTAAGGGAGGTGATGAGGATTAGAATGATAAGGCTGTTTAACCTTTTCAATTTGATCGCTAATAGGAAAATGATAGGATAACAAAAGTAGAATTGTTCTTCTACGGCGAGAGACCAAAAATGAAGAAAAAGTTTATTGTGGGCTTGTTCGCTCCAATATCCCTCCAAGCTGATTTGGTGCCATATGTTAGAATAACAAAGCAGGGCTGAATTTGCATCAAGAGCAACAGATTTCAAGCCTGCTCGCATCACGATGAATGGGCTTAGCAAGAGTGTGCAAAGCACTACTGCGGTGACAAGGGGTAGTATGCGTTTTATGCGACGCTGAAAAAAGGTGATTACACTGAATGTGCCTTGCTTATGTCGTTTGGTAATTTGAAGGGTGATGACAAATCCTGAAATGACAAAAAAAAGGTCGACGCCTAAATAACCAGAAGGTAGCCAAGCTTCATTGAAGTGGAAGGTAACCACAGCAATGACTGCTATAGCCCGTAGCAAGTCAATGTCTTTGTAATAGGCAACTTTCCCCATGACTAACTGCTAGAAATTTGCATTTTGAGTAAGGTGATCGAGAGCACCAGGCTAGGGGGAGATAGAGCAATGCGGGGGGAGAGAAATTGAGATTGTTGAACACTAGAAACAAGTCTGAGCTCGGACAATAAAAAAACCGCAAAACTGTCTGGAAGATTTAGTTTAGGGCTCAAAAAGAGCTTTCTTACTGTGATGCTACTGATGGAAATTTACTTTTTGAGCGAGGTGGACGAGGGCATTATGAAAGGGGGAATTTAGTGGGTTATTTTAGCTGGCTTCTGATTGTAATTTAATAATTACCGACTATTGAAATCGTATGATTTTCGGTCAAGTAGGCGGCCTATGTTTCTCTATAAAAGACCTGTGCTTTGATGATGCTAGACAACCAAATAACCGGAAAAACCTGTAGGCTTTGCTTGTTTGTTTTGAGGCGGGAGGCTAGGGGTGGATATGGTTAATTTTTTGTATGAGAGCTTGCCAGTGATGGGAACGGTGGTCGCGTGGATGGCAACGATCTCTCTGTTGTTACTCGGGCTTGTGGGTACTTTGGTTCCTTTTTTACCGGGGCATCTTATTTTGTTTTTTGCCGCTGTGGCGCATTGGCTGATGCTGAGGCAGGACTCAGGGGTTGAGTGGTGGACCTTTGTGGTGCTTGGGGTTTTGCTGATTTTGTCTCAGTTGTTTGAGTTTCTGAGTGGCGCAGCGGGAACGCGTTGGTTTGGTGGTACTCGCTGGGGGGCAGCTGGGGCGTTGATCGGTGGTATTGTGGGCATCTTTTTTATTCCTCTCGGTTTGATCTTGGGGCCCTTGATCGGGTCGATGTTCTGCGAGTTTGTTTTTGCCAAGAAGGAGGTGCGACCAGCAACGATCTCTGGGGTGGGTTCGGTGCTGGGCACGGTGGCAGGCATGGTGATTAAGATCATTGTTGGCGTGCTGATGATTGTATGGTTGGTGGTGGATGTGATTTGGATTTAGCTTTTTGAATCCATTGTTGGTTGTTTACTGGGGTACAAAAAAACCGGAGAGGGTCGGCCCTCTCCGGTTTTTGGTAATTTGTATTAGGTCTACAACGATTAGATAGTAATGAATATATCTAACGTGTTACCAATGCTATTAGAGAGCAGGCAAGTTTGTAGTTGCAGCAGCTAGAGCAGGGTTGGCAGCGGTAAAGAGACTGGTGTCAACACCCGCAACTTTAACATTTACAACTCCCTGTCCGGCGGTTGAGCCTTCTGTGATAGGTAGGCTCTTAACAGCGCCGTCATTGAATAGGATCACTGCTCTTCCTCCGAAGGCGTTGACGCTGAATTCAGTGCCAGTGAATGCGTTATCAATAGCAGGTGTAGATACCAATGGTGTTGCGGAAGCTGCGGTGGTTCCGAAGGCTTCGTCTGCACCCTTCATGTGGTAGATGAATCCACACTCATTTGCTGCCAATGCAGTAGTAAAGGTAGGAGCAGCTCCGATGTCTCCGTCAGGCTTTACGCTCCAGCCTGTTTTGGCGTAGAAGATGTCCTCAGAATCGATTTGGCTGGCAATGAAAAACTCCTTAAATGCTGCGTTAGAAGTTCCGGCAACAGCACCAGTAGACATGGTGGATGAGTCACCTGGGTAACGACCATTGTCTTGGTCAAATTCAAACATCAGGATAAAGTGCTGCTTGGCATTGTTGACAGCTTCAGTGGCTGCGGCTTTCTTCTGCTGCTTAAGAACAACAGGTGTTGATAGCGCAGCAAGAGCTGCGATGATTGCAATAACAACGAGGAGCTCAACAAGTGTGAAGCCCTTAGCTAGTTTGTTTTTAGTCATTTTCATGGTATGTATTTTGTTTTGTATTTGAACATCAGTTTTGCAGAATTACATCGCTGATGTTTATGGGGTTATTTGGTTGGGGTTATTTTATGTATGGGTATTTTGCAATGTTGCAATAAGTTGCCAACGCGCTTTTATGATTGTTACTGAGAGATCGATCATTAGATGAAATTTCTCGCAAGTAACGCATGTCAGCAACGTATTAGCTATGCAATGAATG
>CBFHPA010000088.1:0-4466 GCA_965657565.1 Oceaniferula sp. | reverse complement strand
GGCCTTTGTGACCATCTGTCATATTGCTAATCGCGTCTCCTACGCATTAACACCGCTAAGCTTCCGAGAGAAAGGAGAGCCGCGCTTGAAGGCTCTGGGACTACGCTGATGCTTGCGAGTCGGAAGCCAGTTGAGAAAACCTCGCCATCTGGAGCGGTTGCTATGCGCTTATCCGAACGTAAGGACTGAGATATATTACCGTAGTAGCCACCGCGAATCGTGCGTGTCTCATCTGGGTCATTAAGTTCGCCATCAAAAGCGCTCTCGGTCCATTCCCAGATGTTGCCACTCATGTCGAAAGTGCCATCATTTCCCGCTATTTAACAAACCTCATCGTCATCGGGTATCGGTAGTGAACACCCTCATTGGCTTTGATGGCAGCGATGATGGTTAGAATGATATTCATCACATAGAGAATGACGAGGAATGCAAAGCCAATAAGAATTAAGGTTAGTATACCGGAAATGATCACATAGATCAGCATCGATATTTGGAAGTTGAGACACTCCTTGCCCTGATCGGAGGCAAAAGGCATGTCGTCCTTTTTAACCTGCCATATGATGAGGGGAGCAATGATGTTTGCTAGCGGGATACATGTGTAGCCGAGGAAGGATGACAGGTGGGCGAACATGGCCCAGGTGCGTGCTTGTTTAGGTATTTCCGAGCTAGCTATTTCTGAGGTAGTCATGGTTTTGAGTTACTTTTGAGTTGGTTTTGTGATGGTGGGAAAAGGGTGGATGAGATGAGTTAAGCAAAATTAAATCACAAATGAAGATAAATCCTCAAGCCATTGATTGCCGTAGCTTGAGCTCATTGTCCTAGTTCGAAAAGCGATTCCGAGTGCGATTGGCAATTGCCACCAAGGAGAGCATTACGGGTACTTCCACTAAAACTCCCACCACCGTTGCTAAGGCGGCTCCTGAGTGGAGGCCAAACAAACCAATGGCGACGGCGACAGCGAGCTCGAAGAAATTAGACGTGCCGATCAGGGCCGCTGGGGCAGCGGTAGCAAAGGGGACGCGCCAGAAATAAGCCCAGCCATAGGCGATGGCGAAAATGCCATAGCTCTGAATCATCAATGGTACTGCAATGAGCACAATGACCAGGGGCTTATCGATGATGGTTTGTGCTTGGAAACCGAATAAAAGTACGACTGTGGCGAGTAGACCCATCACCGAGAACGGCTTTAGCCTTGCTGTGAAATGACTGATTTCCTCGTGATTGCCACCTCGGTCGAGTAGCCTACGCGTCACATAGCCAGCGGTAAGGGGGATCACCACATAGAGAACGACGGATAAGATCAGAGTTTGCCATGGAACGATGATATCAGTCACGCCCAGCAGCAGTGCTGCCAGCGGGGCAAAGGCGAACACCATGATGATGTCGTTGATAGATACCTGCACTAGCGTGTAATTAGCATCACCGCGCACAAGTTGACTCCAGACAAAGACCATCGCCGTGCAGGGTGCTACGCCCAGTAGGATCATGCCGGCAATGTATTCTTGAGCCGTTTCTGGTTCGACAAAGCCCGCGAATATATGTTGAAAAAATAACACCCCGAGAGCAGCCATGCTAAAGGGCTTGATAAGCCAGTTGACTACGAGGGTGATGCAGAGGCCTTTGGGTTTCTTACCGACATTCTTGAGTGAGGCGAAATCCACATTGACCATCATCGGGTAGATCATGATCCAGATAAATACCGCCACCACTAGATTGACGTGGGCGTATTCTAAATCGGCAATCCATGCAAAGCTTGTGGGGCTGTAAGCACCGAGCAATACGCCAGCCACGATGCAAAGTCCGACCCATAGTGAGAGATAACGTTCAAAAATGCCCATGTGTTCGTAGGTGGATAAGTGATGATGCAGTTATCGCAGGTTCAGTCATTCCTGCGTTTGAAGCGTTTGCGGTGTTTGGTGATACGCCCTGAGACACGCTTGCGCCACATCCGAAAGCTTGATGGCTTGAGCTGCCGTCTCATGTGGCGGATGACATCACTCTCGCTGAGTCCAGTGCGTTCTTGTATTTCATCAAAGCTAGTGCGGTCATGCCATGCCATGCGAATTACAGCATCGCTCTCTGAGGGATTAAGTTCTTTGCGCTTCATGGCGGGGCGATCCTACAGCTCTGGCAAGCTGAGAGCAAGCTAAGAGCAAGAGAGGAGCCTGAGAATAGCAAGACAATGTGATTTACGGATTGCCACAACTAGCTCTCAAGCTAGGGTTGCGGAACTTAACGATAAATTACTATTATGAAATGGCACTACTCTCACCAAGACGAACAACACGGCCCAGTAACAGATGAAGAGATCAAGGGGCTGATTGCTGCTGGTAATATCACTCCGGATAATCTCGTTTGGTGCGAGGGCATGGCCGGCTGGGAGCCAGTATCCAACGTGCCGGAGCTGATGCCTTCAGGTAATACGTCCGAGGTGGCCGCCCATGCTGCCCCAGCGGCAGTTGGCAGCATGTCTGCCTATGTTGAGGATTCCACACTGAGCCAGGCGGTCGTTTATTCGGGTTTTTGGCGTCGTGTCGCGGCATCGCTGATCGACTCGGTCATACTAAGCGTTCCCGGATTCATTCTTGGTATTGTTTTGGGCTTAGCAATGGTGTCTGGAGGGATAGATGATACAGAGGTGGTTGAGCTCACTGGCAAGGTTGTTGGTCTCTTTCTCGGGTGGCTCTATTATGCCCTGATGGAAAGCTCATCTAAGCAGGCAACCATAGGTAAGATGGTAATGGGAATCAAGGTGACAGACCTTGAGGGGAACCAGATCAGCTTTGGCCGAGCCAGTGGCAGACACTTTGGTAAGATTCTATCAGCACTGATCTTAGCGATTGGCTATTTGATGATGCTCTTCACGCAAAAGAAGCAGACCCTGCATGACTTGATGGCAGGATGTCTGGTGGTGAAGAAGAGCCAGTAACTCTACGTTTTTGATTTCGCCTCAGATCCTGCGTTCAGGATCTTTGAGGCCGAGATATTGCTTGTAGAGAATTTCTACCTTATTTCTGGCCCAGTCCGTTTTTCGGAGGAATTTCAAGCTCGATTTAATCGATGGGTCTTTGCTGAAGCAATTGATCTTGATGCGGAAGGCGAGATCGTCCCAGCCGTATTCCTTAACCAAGTCATTGAGCATTCGTTCCAGAGTGATGCCGTGCAGGGGGTCGTTGCTCATGAAGGGCTTTTAGTCGTGATGCTGTCGAAATGAAACAGTATTTGTCTACCAATTATCGCGCAACAGAATCCATGGCTTACTTTCTGATTGGCGGCCTTGGCGGAAGGCTTCGGCTCCAAGCTCGTGATAGGTAGAGTGGGAGTTGGTTAGCTCATTGCCATATTTTGCTGCCATCCAGCCATCTTCTAGCAATTGATTGATATGCAGGAGATACTGTATCTTTTTTGTCCTCTGGTTTTTTAAGGCTTCAATTTTAGCTTTAGAGGCTAGAGACAAATACAGCCAGATGAGCTGGCTTCTTGAGTGCAGGGTGAAGCTTTTTAGTTGGTCCAAGAGCTTGATCTCACGCTTGTATTCGCAGGCTGAGAAATTGCGCATATCGAGTGCAAATTGTTCGTGATCCTGCCTGCTCATTATCAGCCGACCATCACTAGATTGGCCAAATGGGATCTGTCTCTCTGAAGAAAGTTGATCATCATGAATTATGGCTAGAATATCAGCAGACATTATTGGATAAAACACTCTAGATCATGAGTATCCTTTCATCAATGATAAAGATATCTTAAATAGCTAGTGGGGGAGCATTTTGTTGCCGAACCTTGTCATTACAGGTTGTTATTGGCTCTAAGAGGTGCAAAAGTCACATATCGACTCGGCACTCATTTGGTTTTCTTCGGTTTCGTTCATCCTCTTTGGAGGTGGATGTTTTCTGTCCCGCTACTTGCGTGGGGAATACGAGCGCTACGGCATAGGCAAGTTGAGAGGCTTGATTGGGGTGTTGCAGATACTTGGTGCTGCTGGTCTTGTGGTAGGTTTTTACATACCTTGGATAGGTCATTTTTCAGCTGGGGGCTTAGCTGCAATGATGCTTTGTGGAGTTGGCGTGCGCATCAAAATCAAGGACACCATCTTCCAGACAATGCCAGCATTTGCCTACATGGTGCTCAATGCTTACTTAGCAATAGCTGGGTATTAGGCTGGTAAGCACCTCAAATCAGAGAGAGCAGTGTAATCGCTACGGCCATGGCTAGCATTAGTAGGGAGGGAATGGCCTTTTTGACTGGATCCTTCACCTTTAGGTGCATGGCATAAGCGCCGATCATCAATACTATCAACACTGAACCTGCAGGCACTATCAATGCATCAATCCAAATACCTGCAAGCATCGCGAGCGCGATGATGACCTTTAGCCCGCCCACTACAAAGACCATGTATGGTGGGAGATCATAGGTGGCAAATTCTTCTTTGATCGTCTGAGAATCACCACCACGAAATGGCGTCGATT
>CBFHPA010000087.1:0-4594 GCA_965657565.1 Oceaniferula sp. | reverse complement strand
ACCTTGCAGGTTGTCGGTGGTCCCTTCCAGTGTGCCGGCCGCATTGACGACAAAGGCTCCACCCCCGCTGTGGGTGTATCCGCTGCCCAGGGACAGGGTGCCTCCGTTCACGGTGGTCGTTCCCGTGTGGGTGGTAGTGCCGCTGAGGGTAAGAGTTCCCGTTCCGGACTTCTCCAGGGAGCCGCTGCCACTCATGGCACCGCTGTAAGTGCCATTGCTGGACTGGTCAAAGCGGACAGTGCCATCGTTGGTAATGGCGCCCTGCAGGCTGTTGGTCGTTCCTGCCAGCGTGCCGGCATTAACGACAAAGGCTCCGCCTCCG
Source organism: Oceaniferula sp. (assembly GCA_965657565.1). Lineage (GTDB taxonomy): Bacteria > Verrucomicrobiota > Verrucomicrobiia > Verrucomicrobiales > Akkermansiaceae > Oceaniferula. The sequence continues at coordinate 4,272 of CBFHPA010000087.1, read as the reverse complement.
CTGTGGCTGTATCCGCTGCCCAGGGACAGGGTGCCCCCGTTCACGGTGGTTGTGCCTGTGTAGCTGCTGGATCCACTGAGGGTCACTGTTCCCGTTCCGGACTTCTCCAGAGAGCCGGTGCCACTCAGTGTGTCGCTGTAGGTGCCATCGGTAGACTGATTAAAGCGGACATTGCCGTCGTTGGTAATGGCAGCACCTTGCAGGTTGTCGGTGGTCCCTTCCAGTGTGCCGGCCGCATTGACGACAAAGGCTCCACCCCCGCTGTGGGTGTGGTCACTGCCCAGGGACAGGGTGCCTCCGTTCACGGTGGTCGTTCCCGTGTGGGTGGTAGTGCCGCTGAGGGTAAGAGTTCCCGTTCCGGACTTCTCCAGGGAGCCGCTGCCACTCATGGCACCGCTGTAAGTACCATTGCTGGACTGATCAAAGCGGATAGTGCCGTCGTTGGTAATGGCACCCTGCAGGCTGTCGGTCGTTCCTATCAGCGCACCGGCATTGAGGATTGTGCCGCCGCTGTAGGTGTTCGTGCCACTGAGGGTAACTGTTCCCGTTCCGGACTTCTCCATGGAGCCGGTGCCACTCATGGCGTCGCTGTAGGTTCCATCCGTAGACTGGTTCAAGCGGACATTACCGTCGTTGGTAATGGTAGCACCTTGCAGGTTGTCGGTCGTCCCTTCCAGCGTGCCGGCCGCATTGACGACAAAGGCTCCACCTCCGTTGTGGTTGTATCCACTGCCCAGGGACAGAGTACCACCGTTTACGGTGGTCGTGCCTGTGTGGGTGGTTGTGCCGTTCAAGATCTGGGTGCCTGTGCCTGCCTTGGTCAGAGATTTCGCGCTGCCGTAGCTTGAGTTCTCGATGTTGCCGGAAAACGTGCCGTCGCCGTTGTCAGCACCGAAGGTGATGCCGCCACCGGTTTTCAGAGTGCCCGCGCCGTTGAGTGAGTCGACCACGGTTGGTGTGCCGGCCCCGTCAAACGTGGCTCCGGAGTCGATCTGCAGGTCGGAGAGGTTGCTGCTCCAGCTTCCGAGGCCGTTTGCCCCAAAGCGGTAAATACCTGACTCGACATGGAATAGTGCTCCGGAACCAAGAGCCACCGTAGATCCTGCAGACGTCTGAACGAGTTCCCCGGTTCCAGTTGATTTGAAAGTGCCATCACCGCTGAGATTGATGGTTCCGGGGTTGCTTCCGCCGGTTTTATTGAATTCGAGTGTGCCGCCGCTGTTAACGGTGTAATTTGCGTTTGGATTGATACCGTCGCCCGACGCGCTGTTGATCATGCGTAATGTGCCGCCGTTGACGGTTGTGCTACCGCTGTAATCAAGCGCATAGGTCAATTCGACGGTGCCGGTTCCAGCCTTCTCCAGGGAGCCGCTGCCACTCATCGCGCCACTGTAAATACCGTATGTGGACTGGTCAAATCGGACGTTACCGTTGTTGGTGATTGCCATCTGGAGGTTGTCGGTCGTTCCTGCGAGGGTGCCGGCAATCACAGTTGTGCCACCGCTGTAGGTATTCATGCCTCCCAGGGTAAGTGTTCCTGATCCGGCTTTCTCAAGGGAGCCGCTTCCGCTCATCACACTGCTGTATGTCCCATCAGTGGATTGGTCAAAGCGGACGGTGCCGTCATTGCTAATGTTGCCCTGCAAGCTGTCGGTCGTTCCTACCAGCGTACCGGCATTAACGGTTGTGCCACCGCTGTAGGTATTCGTGCCACTCAGGGTGAGTGTTCCCGTTTCGGACTTTTCCAGATAGCCGCTACCACTCATGCTACCGCTGTAAGTTCCGAGGTCAAAGCTGACAGAGCCGTTGTTGGTAATATTCTCGGCAATGGAGAGATAGCTACCGCTGCGTAGCTCGGCACCATTGCCGACAATGGTCTCTCCATCGGTGGTGCCAAGGTGATTATTTCTGCTCACAACCAATGCGCCGTCATTGATGGTAATCACTCCCGTTGTACCCGCAGAAGAACCTGTAACACTGTAGTAGTTCAATGCTAGGGTGCCTGATCCATCCTTGGTGACATTTATACTACCCAGAAATGCACTATTTAATTCTGTATCGACTGACTGATTGATGGTCAGTGTGCCGCCCGAGTAACCTGATAGTCTACCAGTGCCTGCGATGTAAGAGACCGTCTGGTCAGTGTCAGTCACATCAAGCCAACCACCACCAGACAAGTCAACGCCTGTATCAGACACAAGGACGTTGTCGGCGCCACAAAACAGTCTTGCGCCCGATTCAATCTGCAATGCGCCCCAGTCATTGCCGCCAACATTGAGAGTTGTAGCGCTTGAGATCTTGAGGATGCCCGCGCCACCACTGTTATCGCTGTCGAGGTCGATAGCCACAGTGTCAATGGTATTACTAGTGCCGGAAATCGTAAGGTTCTTATCGAGAGAGGTAAAGCCTCCACTGAGGGTCGAGTTTTTAAGATTTAAACCTAAATCCCAGTGATCGACCAAGGTGAACTGGCCGCTGAGTGTGGCTTGGTTTGCATTAACCGTGCCACTTCCACCAACAGTATTCGAGAAGTTCTCAGCGGAGGACATGTTACTGTAACCGAACCACAGCATGCCATCTCCGATAATGGTCTCTCCAGCCGTGCTGCCGAGGGCATCATTTGTGTAGATTTCCAATTGTCCGTCATTGATCCTGATGACTCCCGTGTTGGTGCTGTTCGTTCCGCTCTGGTTGTTCAGTTTGATTGTGCCCGATCCTTCCTTGGTGAGACCCACATCACCCTCAAACCTGCCATAATAATTCATGCTGATGCCTGAGTAATCAACAGTCAGGGTAGCGCCATTGCCTGAGGTGTCGGTAATCTTTTGGTCATCTCCCGAGAAGTTTGAGACTATATGATCTACGGTTTGGTCATAGCCATTGAGGTCGAAGGTACCACTGCCATTGGCGCCCGTGGAGGACCAGCCTGAAAACTGGCCGAACTGAAGGGCTGCACCAGAGTCCATGACGTTCTCAGCACCCGCCAACAGATATCCCCCCCTTGTGATATGCACCTTTCCCCAGTCATTACCCGCTACATTAAGCTGGGTGGCGTTTGCTTTGTCGTTGTCGGCACCCCAGAAGAGCATCGTACCGCCATTGAGATTGATCGCATTGGTATCAATGGTGTAATTTTTACCATCAATAGCCAAAGATTCATTAGCAGCGCTGACAATGCCGCCGGACAAAGTCATGTTGTCGCCTGCAAAATACGCTGGGCTCGTTGTGGCCGAGTAGGTTTCTAACGTTATCTGACCCGTGAGCGTGCCACCGGTCGTTGTGCCGCTGCCTTCGATCGATGAAGAGCCAGTGCCTTTGACCGTGATAGACTCGTCCAGAGTCACGCCATCACCGACAAGCAAGCGACCTCTGCCTCTACCCCCACTGGAGGCTTGTCTATCGATTAAAATGGAGCTTGCATTGAGATCTGCGGTTCCACTTATGTGGTAATCGGAAGTTAATGTATAGGAGTTTGAATAGGTTGATGTATCACCGATGCGCAAGGTTCCGGTGGTTAATGTTCCTGCGGTGTGATTGATCGTGCCTCCACTTTGTTCGCCTCCCACACTCAGCTGTCCGGTGTTGGTATCGGTGGCGGAAGTGGAGAGATCATGGCCGATGTTCAGGGTGGCCCCACGAGATACATCCAGGTTGTAGTCATAGAGCAGGGTGCTTGGGTTGGAGCTGGCGGTATAGTCGCCGTTCGTAGTGACGGAATTTTTGGTGCGATACTGATAATCGGTGCTGGTGAATGCTCTCTCGCCCAGTCGCGAATAGGTGCCGAGCAGGTTGCCGTCACCATCATAGTCTTTCCAGGTGGTAGCACCGTCCCAATCGGTGTCGTAGCTGTTGGAGTTGAATTCATTTTGTCCTCTTGCCGATGGTAGAGCCAAAGCCAGGAGGCAGAAGGTCGTGGTGATGCTCGCAAATGAAAGGGGTTGAGCGCAGAGCGCGTGGATCCTGTAGATGGATTTGCTAAACATAAGCTTGAGGGGTGTTGATTGTGGGTGAATGTAAAAACTCGAGACGTTTTAGTGGAAAAGCACCTTAGAGGCAATAGTTTTTATAAAAAAACATCCAAAAAACATTTAAAAATTAAATATAATGCAAATATTACTTTTAGTACTTACTTGGTAATATGATGCTTGGCTACGTAGGTTTTTTTGGCTGGGCAGGCCTTCAATGACCATATTGTGTTTGCCATGGCTATGGTGCGACAGTCGTGGTTGAGGTCGATATGGTAGTCTTAATGCAATAACTTCCTGTGGCTGG
>CBFHPA010000086.1:0-5054 GCA_965657565.1 Oceaniferula sp. | reverse complement strand
TGGAAAGCCCACCGGCGTCGGCGGCCCGTGGAAGAACACCCCCGTCAAAGCCGGCGTGCCGTCCGACCCCTACCTGATGACTGGCTATGATCAGAAAACCCTCGAGCTCACCGCTGAGCAGGACTGCACGATCACCGTGGAAGTCGACATCGACCACTGGACCGGCTTCCATCCCTACCGAAGCTTCAAGCTCAAGGCGGGAGAACCATTCAGCCACCAATTCCCCACAGGCTTTGCCGCTCACTGGGTTCGGGTCAGCTCGGACAAAGACACCGTGGCAACCGCTTGGTTCACTTATCGATAAAAGAGAGTGCGATCAAAAAGAGTGACGCGGTCGCCGGAAGCGAGCTCGTGTTTATTCAGAAGGCTTACCCTTGGCGAAGAAAGCGAGTCCGATCACCAAATCAAAAAAGGACGCAACCGCCAAAGCATATGCCGGCATCGTATTGCCTTGAGTATACATCCAATAAGCCGCACCACAGAGGAAAGGCACTCCTGAGAGAATGGCTAGGCCGACAATTTGATATTTTCCCATGTGGTAGTTCTCTCACGAAATCCAACACCACCACAAGATCGTTTTTATTATGCTATATAAAGGATACCTTGCCACTGGCAACATCATACATGGCCCCAGTAATCTCGATTTCACCAGCTTCAAGCATTTCATTGAGAACAGAGCTATTCTCTCTAATCTTGGCTAGGGTAAACTCGACATTCTTTGCCGCCACGGCGTCGACAAATGCTGCGTTGGCAGAGCTGCGGTCCGCCCCTTCAGGAGTCTCAACAGCATCCACGGCAGGCGTGATCTTCTCAAGCAGCTGTGTTAGATTGCCCAGCTCTGCCTTATCACACGCTCCCTTGATAGCACCGCAAGAGGTATGCCCCATGACCACAATGGCTTTGGCACCGGCCACCTTGCAGGCAAATTCCAAGCTTCCGAGAATGTCCTCGTTGACAAAGTTGCCTGCGATTCTGGCATTAAAAATATCCCCAATACCCTGATCAAAAACAATCTCAGTGGGAATGCGTGAGTCTATACAGCTCACCACCGCCGCAAAGGGGTATTGCCCCCCGGCCGTATCAGCAACCTGCGACTGATAATCACGAGACGCTGGGGCACTACTTGTGAACCTTGCGTTGCCTTCCTTGAGCATTTCAATCGCTTGCGAGGGAGTAATATCTGACTGGCTTTCCGATGTTTGTGTAATTGTCATTGTATAGATAGATGAGTAAATATAATGATGATGTTTAGATTAGCCTCTCACCTGAGGCATAACAATCTCGACACTTGATTGCATTAGTAATTAGCAGATGATTGCTTTATGCCAAGAGCGCAATCGCACGCACTACGAACCTTTTTCGCCTGCTAAATCATCATGAAACTCTCATCATTCATCGGCCTGATTCTCTACACGCTGCCCGCCATCAGCCTCGCGGCCTCCGCAGATCAATCCACCCGCCCGCCGAACATCATCCTGATCATGGCTGATGACCTCGGTTATGCGGAGCTCGGCTCATACGGCCAGCAGAAAATTCAGACCCCGCACATTGACAAGCTCGCTGCCGGAGGCATGCGTTTCACCCAATTCTACTCAGGTTCCGCGGTATGCGCTCCCGCTCGCTGCAACCTGCTCACAGGGCGCCACGGTGGCCACGCCTACATCCGCGACAACGGCGAGATCAAAAATTCCAATTCGGATCGCTTCGGTGGCCAGACACCCTTGCCCGCCTCCATGCCCAACATCGCAAAAACCCTCAAGGCGGCGGGCTACGCCACCGGCTGCTTTGGCAAATGGGGACTAGGGGCTCAAGGCACGACCGGCGATCCCCTCAACCAGGGCTTCGATGAATTTTACGGCTACAATTGCCAACGCAACGCGCACAACCTCTACCCGAAATACCTCGAGGACAACGACGGCATTCACGAGCTCAACGGCAATGACCGCGGCCGCACCGGCAAGCAATACGCTCCGCAGCTCATCGCAGACCGGGTGATGAATTTTGTCAAAGAAAACAAAGACAAGCCTTTCTTCCTCTACTACCCGACCGTCATCCCCCACCTGCCTTTGCAAGTACCTGAAAAAGATCTTCAACAGTACAAGGGCAAGTGGCCGGATACCCCCTATCGCGGCAAAAGCTATCTACCTCACGACACGCCAAAAGCTTGCTACGCAGCGATGATCTCATTCATGGACCGCCAAATCGGGCGGCTGCATGGTCTGTTAGAGGACTTGGACCTAGATGAAAATACCGTGATCCTTTTTACCTCCGACAACGGCACCAGCTTTCTCAAGCCGCAAGTCGACTTCACGTTTTTTAACAGTGTCGGTAAGCTGCGTGGACTTAAAGGTGAGCTCTACGAAGGAGGCATCCGAGTGCCGATGATCATGCACTGGCCCGGCAAGATTGCCCCGGGCGCCGTCTCCGAGCATCTTGGCGCCCATTACGACCTTCCCACCACGCTGGCCGCCATCGCCGGCACACGCTTTGATGACCAGTCAGACGGCATCAGCCTGCTACCGCTACTGAGCGGCAAGGCCACCAAACAGCAAGCACACGAATTCCTGTTCTGGGATTTTGCCGGCTACGGTGGCCAGACCGCGGTGCGCACGGGCAAGTGGAAAGGAATCAAGCGGGGGCTGATAAAAAATCCCAACGCCCCACTAAAGCTCTACAATCTGGACCAGGACATCTCTGAGAAGCATAACGTTGCTGAAGCTCATCCCGACGTTGTTGCCAAGCTTGAGTCCATCATTCGACGCGAACGCCGTGTTCCGGAACTGAAGAAATTTCGCTTTGGGCATTACGGAGCCCAATAATGAATAAGCACGGCTTCGCACTCGCCTTTCGATGGTCATTTTGTATAAAATTTTAATCAGAACGTGTATTTGCACCACACTCTAGGTCGACTAAGTTAGCTCCCCAATAATAATTGACATGGCAAAATTTAAATCACTCCGCTGCGTATCCTTCTTCTGCTCATTAGCCACACTCGGCATGCTCACTGCAGGCCACTGTGATCCTGCGCAGAACACAAGTCCGGACAGCCTCGAGCAAGGATTTGCCGACCCCGCCCCTGAGTATGGCCCGCGCACCTGGTGGCACTGGCTCAATGATAATATCACGATTGACGGCATCACCAAGGACCTCGAGGCCATGAAAAAGTTGGGCTACAAGGGAGCCCACATGGTAAATCTGCCCCAGGGCGGTCCTCCGGAAACACACGGGGATGATGTCTTTGGCACGCCGCAGTGGTATACCAAGGTCGACCACGCGGTGAAAGAATGTGAGCGGCTTGGCCTTGAGCTCAGCTTCGGAAGTTGTGTCGGCTGGGTTGCCGGCGGGCCGTGGGTCCCTGCGGAGCTCTCCATGCAGGACATCGTCTGGCGACACCACTTTGCCAAGGGAAACAACCAGACACCCATCCAGCTTCCCCAGCCAACCAAGAACCGTGGCTTTTATCGTGAAGTGGCAGTGCTCGCCTACCCCACCCTTCCCGGCGAAGACCAAGGGCTGGCTTCCCTCAACGTGAAGGTGAGCTCGGAGCTTGCAGGGATCGACTGGTCAGCCGCGGTTGATGGCAATCCCGACACCTTTGTTGAGCTACCACGCTGGAAAGCAGACGAGCAAAGCCGCACAGTGGTATTTGAATTCCCCGAGCCCATTGACATACGCTCACTCAGCATGCAGATACAGGAAGACAGCACGATGCGGGTCTTAAAATTACACAGCAGTGACGATGGTAAACAATGGCGCCAATTGGTCGCTCATACCCGCTGGCAAAACCATTTTGATCCTGCACGAGAGGAATTGATTGACGGATTCCCTGAACGTAAGGCGCGCTTCGTCAAAATCGAACTGATGGCGCCCAATCCCAAAGTCAGCATGAAGCTCTACGAGGTGAACTTCCTCTCGTCCCGCCTCAACCAGATCCGCACGAAAGCGGGCCGGCAGCGCACCCAGCCAACCATCTCAAATCCCACAGCACAGGTGGTTGCGCAGGACCAGATCATCAATCCAAATCAGATCCTCGACCTTACTGAATACCTCAATCTTGATGGAACGCTGGATTACACTTTGCCCGAGGGCAACTGGACGATCCTGCGATTGGGTCATACCTCCAACGGCAATGAAATCCATCCGGCTGCAGATCACAACCAAGGCCTAGAGACAGACAAGATGAGTGTCGAAGCCCTTCACTTCCATATGGAACAGGGAGTGGTCAAAAAGACTCTCGAGCGCATGGGGCCACTGACTGGCAAAGTGTTAGCAGAGATGAATATCGACAGCTGGGAAGCAGGCTGCCAGACGTGGACAGCAAAATTTCCAGAGGAATTCCAAGAGCGGCGCGGATACAACATGCGCAAATGGCTACCCTCACTGACCGGCCGCTTCGTCGGCAGTGTTGACCAGACAGAACGCTTCCTGTGGGATTACCGGCGCACCATCGGGGACTTGATTGCGTTTAATTTCTACGGCGCCTTTCGGGAATACATCAAGCCTTACGGGCTGAAACTCTCGGCCGAGGCTCCCGGCATCGGCATCCCGATCCAGTGTGACCAAATCCAAGTGCAAGGCCAGATGGATATCCCCCAGGGGGAGTTCTGGCTAGGGCCCAAAAAAGACCCACGCTTCCCACAATGGCCGGGCGGCCAAGACAACACCAAGGAGGCAGCGGTTGCCGCTCATGTCTACGGTAAAGAAATAGTCTCCTGCGAGGCCTTCACTTCCTTTGGTCATCATGACGGCTTTACCCAGCATCCTTATAGCTTAAAGCCTGTGGGTGACCGCCAGTTCTGCAAGGGCATGAATGAGATTGTCTTTCACTGCTACGCGCACCAACCAGATGACCGTGAGCCTGGCATGACCTTGGGACAGTTTGGCGTGCACATGCAGCGCAGTGTCACCTGGTGGGACCAAGCACACGATTGGATCACCTACTTGAGGCGATGCCAGTTCATGCTGCGCCAAGGACGCTTCTTTGCCGATGTCTGTTATTATTACGGCGAAGATGTCCCTGGCAGTGCGTGGTACTTCGCACCTGGGGCTTTGAA
>CBFHPA010000085.1:0-5136 GCA_965657565.1 Oceaniferula sp. | reverse complement strand
AAAGCCCCGGTCACCATCAACTCACGCAAAACAAAAATCGATGGGTTCTTGGCAAACATCCACGGTGGCGGCGCCAAAAACGAGAAAGGCCGTCACATCGGTCAATATCGCGACCCCAAGACCACGCTATCCTGGAAGCTGATTGTAGAAACCCCGGGGACCTACCAAGTCAGCATCAACCAGGCAGTCAATGCCCCTCAAGCCGGTGCTACCTATGAGTTACAAATCAACGGCCAATCGCTGAGTGGCACTGCTAAAGGAAGCTCAGGAAACAAAGCCTGGAATGACTATCAGGACATTGCCCTAGGGGAAATCAAACTCACCAAGGGCAACCACACGCTACGCTTCGTGCCGAAAACAGCCCCCAACGGTTACGTGGTGAACATCAAACACATCGATCTTGAGCAGGCTGGCAGGCGTAAGTAAGATAAAAGCCACGCAAGAGCGATAAAAACCTGCACACAGCCCTGTGGGCAGACTCTCAGCCGCCAAGATCGCCAAGCCTATTCTTCAATACAGATCATGGTTTGTTGTCCTCGTGCTACCAACCCATTTCTACTCCCGCTTTCCACCCTCTGCTTTTCTGAGAAAGATCTCTCCAACCTGACCCGTAGCAACCTCATGACAAAAAACATCCTTTTTGCTCTCTCTTTATCAATTCTGAGTGCTGTGGCCGTGGCCGAACCGGCAACAAAAACCGCTCAACTGGAGTCCGGAAAAACCGCCAAATCGGACAAAGCCGCCACCCCCTCCTCTGACTGGCAGCCACTCTACCGTGGCACCCTGGATGACTTCCGCATCTACTTCCGTGGTCAGGGCTACATTGATGATGTGTACAAGCAGGACGTCTTTGTCGCCGAGCCGGGGCAAATCCACGTCAAAAAAGGCACCAATGGCCTGATTACCACCAAGGCACCTTACAGCCACTACCACGTCAAGGTGGACTACCGCTGGGGTGCCAAGGGCGGCTCGATGAACGCAGGGCTGATGAGCCATGTCGATCTCAACTCCAAGTGTGTGAAGGACAACCGGCCCCGCTCGGTGGAGATCAACATGCTCGCCAAAGCACCCGGCAGCATCTGGCTGGCGAGCAAACTCGGCCCATTCGCCTCCAGCTTTGTCGATGAGAGAGGTAAAACCTACTTGCCCGAGGCCGAGGGCGGCAAGGCCCACAATGCATCCCCCTTCAGCAAACGCACCATCCTCGCCAACTACCCAGGAAAAACACCCAACAGCAATCCCCACGGCGAGTGGAACACCCTTGAGGCCATCGTCCATGGTGCCGATTCCGTGGAGATCATCCACAACGGCCACACCGTTAACCTCATCACCAACTTGCGTGACACCAAAAAGGGCAGCAAGGAGCCCGGCGAACCCCTCGTCTGTGGCGGCATCGGCCTGCAAAGCGAGGGTCAGGAAATCTTCTACCGCAACTTTGTGATTAAGGAGCTGAAGCCGCCAAGCGGCAGTGGAGCTGAAGAGTAGGCGGTTATCAGTTATCAGTGAACACAGATCACAGCATCCGTGAATATCTGTGGTCATCGGTGTCATCTGTGTTTTCCATGCATTTATTCCTTAGCTTGGCGCCTTTGCGGCTTTGCGTGCAAAAAAAACTCACGCCAAGACGCCATCCGCCTGAGGCGGACGCAAAGGAAGGTGGGTAACTCTTCAACACAGATGGGCACAGATGAAAAAGGATAAACACAGATCACGACATCCGTGACCAATGACCAGTTTTCTGCTTTCCACTTTCAACTTTTTGCTTTCCCCAGAAACTTACCCCCTCCCACCCACGTATCATCCCAGTGCATATGATTGACTTCTCCATGTTCAAAACCAAGACCTTGCTGATCACGGCCCTGCTGGCTGTTCAGAGCCTCTGCTCGGCTGTTGCCGAGACAGACTACTATGCTGAATTCCCCTTCGGCACCGCTACCCACTACGCCAAAACTGCGGATGAGACCGCCACCGGCCCTTGGTTTGAGAAAAGCGAGGCAGACTTCTCCAGCCCCAGAGCAAGCGAGCAGAAGCGCCAGCTCGCCATGCTCAAATGGTTCAAGGATCGCCCGCGCAACAAGGCCATCGGTTTCTGTCTCTACACCGTGAATGCGGGCACGCTCAAGCTCACTGCCCAGTGTTTCCCCCTGCTGCCCAAGGAGCCCAAAACCATCACCCTGGAAGTGCAGCGCGGGGGTAAAGGAGGTGCCGAGTGGCAAGCCATCCAGCAGCAAACCGTGCAGTATCCTGGATGGTCCGCCCACTTCCGGGTGGAGAACTGGGATCACTCAGTCGACACCCCTTACCGCGTCCGCCTCGGAGAACTTGCCTCCTTCACCGGCCTGATCCGTAAAGACGCCAGTGACAAGGACAGCATCACCGTCGCCTCGACCTCCTGCAACTCTCCCTATGATGAGACCCAGTACGAACGTGCCGAGCTGGTCAAAAACCTGCGTGCTCTGGATCCCGATCTCGTCTTCTTCGCCGGGGACCAGTCCTACCACCATGATGAGCACACCTACGGCTGGCTTCAGCACGGTGTCCAGTTTGCCGAGCTGCTCAAGGACCGCCCCACCGTCTGCCTGCTGGATGATCATGACTACGGCCACGGCAACCTCTGGGGCGAGGGCGGCAAGGCCTCCAAGGGCACCAAGGGGGCTACCGATGGCGGCTTCATGTATCCCGCGTCATTCATCAACATGGTGGAGCGCTGCCAGACCCACCACCTGCCCGATCCCTACGATACCACCCCGATCAAACAAAATATCGGCGTGTATTACACCTCGCTCAATATCGGTGGAGTCAGCTTCGCCCTGCTCGAGGATCGCAAATTCAAATCCGCGCCCCTGGGCAACATCCCCGAGATGGGACCCCGGCCGGACCACATCAAGGACCCTGCCTATGATCGCCAATCCGTGGACACCCCCGGCCTCATGCTGCTTGGCCAGCGCCAGCTCGATTTCCTCGAGCACTGGGCCACGGACTGGACTGGGGCACAAATGAAAGTCGCCCTTTCCCAGACCGCCTTCTGTGGCGCGGTTCACCTCCACGGCAGCAAAAAAAACCGCCTACTGGCTGATCTGGACAGCAACGGCTGGCCCCAAAGCGGCCGTAATAAGGCGCTGCGCATCCTGCGCAAGGCACGCGCCAGCCATCTCTGCGGAGACCAGCACCTCGCCGTGGTGGTCAAGCACGGCATTGAGGGCTACCGTGACGGCCCAATCACCTTCACCAACCCTGCACTGGTCAACACCGTCTACGGCCGCTGGTGGTGGCCCGAGGATGAAAAACCAGGTGGCGGTGCTAAAATCGACTCCCTCCTGCCCTGGACCGGCGATTACGAGGACGGTTTTGGCAACAAGATCACCATGCTCGCCTACGCCAACCCCAAGCACGCCCATGGGGGTGACCTTCGCAAGAACCGTGGCTCCCGCGGCGACGGCTTTGGCATCGCCCGCTTCAACAAGAAATCCGGTAAAATCACCTTTGAGTGCTACCCCCGCTTCTGGGGTGAGAAATCCGCCGCCGAGGTGCAATACCAGGGCTGGCCGCTGAGCTTCCATGTGTCAGAAAACGACAGTCGCAAGCCCATTGCCCGTTTCCCAGAGGCCGAGCTGCCCGCAGCCAACATGGTAGTCGCCCTGATCAACGATGCAACCGGTGAGACTGTCTACTGCCACCGCATCAGCAAACAAACCTTCTCCGCCCCCGTCTACACCAAGGGCTCCTATACCCTCAAGGCCGGCAAATCCACTGCGGATAAAATAATAGCCAAGGAATCATTTTAATATTATAGAAATATGAAACAATTAACCAAATACACCAGCCTACTTCTACTTCCCATCACCCTGCTGAGCCTCTCCTGCAAGTCCGGGGACACTACTTCCACATCCAAAACGCATGAAAACCAGCCCGGCGGGCAAGAAGAGCTGGTAACTGCGGCCGAGCAGCGGGTGAGCGAAGGGAACGCAAGCGTCACCGCACAGGGCAAGCAGCGGTCGACCAGCGGGAGCGCAAGCGTTACCCCAGCGGCCGAGAGCTCGCAGGGCAAGCTCTACAAACCGAATGTAATCTTCGTCCTCACCGATGACCAGGGCATGGGGGATCTCTCCTGCATGGGCAACCCCTTCCTGAAAACCCCACACATTGACTCCTTCTACGCCAAATCGAGCCGTTTCAGTGATTTTCACGTCAGCCCCACCTGCTCGCCAACCCGTGCCGCGCTGATGAGTGGCCGCCACCCGCTCGAAGTGGGCGTTTCCCATACCGTGCGCTACCGTGAACGCCTTGCCAAGGAAGTGATCACCATGCCTCAGGTCCTCCAGCAAGCGGGCTACCAGACCGGCATTTTCGGCAAATGGCACCTCGGGGATGAGGAGGCCTACCTGCCGCAAAACCGCGGCTTTCACGAGGTGCTGATCCACCCAGCGGGTGGCCTGTGCCAGTTCCAGTGGGGTGACTTCAAGGCCAACGAGGCAGCCAAGTATTTTGATAACATCCTGCTGCACAATGACTCTATCGTGCAAACCAAAGGCTTCTGCACGGACCTCTTCTTCGATGCCGCCCTCGTCTGGACCAAACAGCAGCTCGATGCCAAGCAACCTTTCTTCACCTACATCAGCCTTAACGCGCCTCACGGCCCCATGTATGCTCCTGAGAAGAACATCAAGCGCTTTACCGACCAAGGCTTCGACCAAGGCGCTGCCGCCCGCTACGGCATGATCGAAAACATCGATGAGAACTTCGGCAAGCTGATGAATCACCTGGAGCAATGGAAGGCTCTGGAGAACACCCTGGTGATCTTCATGACCGATAACGGCATGGCGATGGGCTCTTTTAAGATCAACGGCAAGAAACATGAAGCCCACAACGCCGGCATGAAGGGGAAGAAAAACTCCTCCGACGAGGGCGGCACCCGGGTGCCCTCTTTCTGGTACTGGAAGGGTAAGACCAAGGAAGGCGCCGACATCCCCGCGCTCACCCGCCATCTTGACCTCTACCGCACCTTCTGCGATCTCGCCGGAACCGAGGTGCCAGAGAGCAGCATGCCCCCGCGCGGGCGTTCGCTTGTCCCCCTGCTCGAAAACCCAGAAGAAGCCTCTGCCAACTGGCAGGACCGCACCCTCTTTGTCCACCGAG
>CBFHPA010000084.1:0-5138 GCA_965657565.1 Oceaniferula sp. | reverse complement strand
CGTGCAATCACCTCTACCTTATCGTCTGTTGTCCCCAGAAGATAACGAGCATGCTTCATGCGAAGAAAAGTGAGGTGCTGAATAGGACTTCGCCCTAATTCTTTTTTACATAAACGGCGAAGATGCTCCGGGCTCATAAAGGCTGCATCCGACAATTCTGCTAATGTCCAAGGATATTCTAAATGTTGTTCTATCTTGGTCCACAATTTCCATAAGCGGTCATCACTATGCTCAGGCTGGGCAAACTTCAAAACGTATTGGTGAATCAATTCCGTCCATTGGCTCAAGGAAGATGGTATGTTTGATGACTGACACTCAGCATACAATCCCTCCACCGCTGCCTTCAGAGAGACATCATTAAACTTACCCTGGACCGGAGATCGGGAAGTTGCAATCGGAACCACGTCCCTCGATTCGACATATCGCACCCACACAAAACTCCATGGCTTGCCCGGCACAGAACGAAGCGCATTTTGCACAAAGGGAGGCAGTAAGCAGGCATTACCTGGCTTTAACTTTTTCCACCCACCATTAACCAGCACCTCACCTTCACCATCAATGCAGGCCATGAAATAGGATCCCGATTGATCGGCCCTTATGACCTCCAAACCAGAATCCGCTGTCAGGATGCCCGTATGCGCAATCTGATGCTGAGTGAGCAAAGGGCAGACGCATGCACCCGCAAGCCAATCACGTTGATCTGAGTTATCAGCAACGACAACCATTACCGTAGTATCAGCCCCAAGATTGTGCACATCTTCAGAAAGATTACGGATATTATGCCGTATCTTTCGATTACCTTTTGCCGCTCCTTTTGACACAATCATAATATAGCACACAATCTGCCTAAATGTGCATCTGTGATATGCATTAGTGCTTTGTTCAATATTGCAATGGCACTCTATCAGAGTAATGATAATTCAGTAACACAATAAATCAATATGCCAAATCCATGGACAGGAGTAGGAAACCCCTACACGCGCAACGAAATGATCGAGCGGCTTCGCGATACACTTTCTAAAGGTGAATCAATCATTGCCGCCGGAGCAGGCACCGGTATCAGTGCTAAATTTATCGAAAAAGGAGGTGCTGACCTCATCATCATCTACAACTCAGGGCGCTTCCGTATGGCGGGAGCTGGATCTACGGCCGGACTCATGTCCTATGGTGACGCCAATGCCATCGCCATGGAAATCGGTGAATTTGAAGTCCTCCCTGTCGTGGAAGAAATCCCCGTGATTTGTGGTGTGCATGCCACCGATCCACGTCGACGCATGTGGCACTTCCTCGGTCAGGTCAAGGACATGGGATTTAGCGGAGTGAACAACTTCCCCACTCACACCATTGTTGATGGTCACTACCGTCAGACACTGGAGGAAACTGGCATGAGCGTACAGAAGGAAATCGACATGATTGCCCTCGCTCACAAAATGGACATGTTCACCATGCCCTACGTGGTCACACCCGATGAAGCCAAGAGCATGGCAGAGGCCGGTGCTGATGTCATCATTGCTCATGTCGGCTGCACTGTAGGCGGGTCTATTGGCGTTACCGATGCCACCGTTGGCATGGATGATGCAGTCTCCGCCACTCAGTCGATCTGTGAGGCTGCACACTCAGTCAACAAAGACGTCATGGTGCTCAGCCACGGCGGGCCCATCCTCAAGCCAGAAGATGCCGCCTATGTCAACGAGCACACCGATGCTGTTGGATTTGTCGGAGCATCCAGCCTCGAACGCATGGCTGTGGAGCAGCCACTCACGGCTCTGACCGAGCAGTTCAAAGCCATCCCCGTTAAACGCAAATTCTGAACACCAACTACCCATGGCGACCATTGCAGTAATTGGCACCCTTGACTCAAAAGGCCACGAACACGCCTTTGTGGCAGATCTCATCCGTAAGCGTGGACACACAACCTTACTGATCGACCTGGGCACGGGAGCCGAGCCACAAATCACGCCAGACATCACACGCTTCGAAGTCGCCCAGTCCGCTGGGCTCGACCTCCAACCACTTATCGACCAACAAGACCGTGGCGAATGTGTCGTCGCCATGTCCAAAGCAGCACCCGTTCTACTTGCCCAACTCGTAGCGGAAGAAAAAATAGATGGCGTCATCTCACTTGGCGGTGGCGGTGGCACAGCCCTGGGCACTGCTGCTATGCGCGCCTTGCCGATAGGCTTCCCAAAGCTCATGGTCTCAACCCTCGCTAGTGGCAACACCGCCCACTACTTAGGAACCAAAGACATCACCATGATGCCTTCCATCGTCGATGTTGCCGGGCTTAACTCGATTTCAAAAGTAATCTTTAGCCGCGCGGCAGGTGCTATTTGCGGCATGGTCGATACAGAAATCGACACCCAGGAAAACAAGCCTCTCATCGTCGCCAGCATGTTCGGCAACACTACCGACTGCATTAATATCGCCACCAAGGAACTCGAGCAGGCCGGCTACGAAGTCCTCATTTTCCACGCTACGGGCACCGGCGGGAAAACCATGGAGTCGCTCATCGAGAGCGGCATGGTATCTGGCGTCTTAGACATCACCACCACCGAGTGGGCAGATGAACTCACCGGCGCCACCCTCAGTGCAGGCCCGACCCGCATGGACGCCATGAGCAAGGCAAACGTTCCCGCTGTCATCTCCCCAGGCTGTCTCGACATGGCGAACTTTGGCGAGCGTGACACCGTGCCCGAGCAATTTGCCGACCGCCTGTTCTACATCCACAACCCCCAGGTCACCCTCATGCGCACCAACCCCGAGGAATGTGCCGAACTAGGAAAAATAATCACCGAAAAAGCCAACGCCAATCCGGCGCCTACGGCCATCCTCAACCCACTCAAAACCGTCAGCGTCATCTCTGCAGAGGGACAAGCATTTTACGACCCTATAGCCGACCAAGCACTGTTTGCAGCCATCCATCAGCACGCTGACACCAAGGTGGAAGTCATCGACTTTGATGAAGAAATCAATAGCGAGGTATTTGCCAAAGCAGCGGCGCACAAGTTGCTCGAGCTCATCGAAGCCAATCAGTCATGAAAACCCTTAGCCTGATCACACTTGCCGCGATCTCATCCATGGCGTTTGCCAAAGAGATCCCTGTAACTGGTGTGAGCTTCCAAAAAATCCAGATCCTCGACAAATTCATCAGTGAGGGAGCCTCCATCGGGGACATCAACGCTGACGGCCATCCTGACATCGTCTCAGGCTCACTCTGGTGGCAAGGTCCCGCGTTCGAAAATTCCCATGCCTTCGCACCAGTCAAATTCTTTCCGATCAAAGGCCCCGGCATCACCGGCTATTCGAACAATTTCCTCAGCTTCACCAGCCACCTCACCGCCGACAAATGGATCGACATCATCAGAGTCAGCCTACCAGGCCTTCCCGGTGACTGGATCATGAACCCCGGGGAAAAACCCCTGCCAGCTAACAACACCACCCAGCACTGCACCCACGGCAAGTGCCAGGACAACATCTGCAACGAGTCTCCTCAATTCCTCAACGTCATCGGTGACGACAAACCTGAGCTCCTCGCCTATAGCCACCAACAGATCACCCTCGCCATTCCCAACCCGAATCCGAACCAACCGTGGCAAGTTCTCCCCGTCTCTCCCAAAGACAAACGCTTTCAAAAATATCAACACGGCTTGGGTGCGGGAGACATCAATGGAGATCAACTTCCTGATATTCTCGAAAAAGCTGGATGGTGGCAGCAACCTGCCGCATGGGACAAAAAGTCTCCGTGGACCTTTCACCCCTACCCCTTCGCACCGCAACAAGGAGGAGCCCAGATGTTTGCCTACGATATTGATGGTGATGGGGACAACGATGTTGTCACAGCACTCAACGCGCACGCCTACGGACTGGCATGGTATGAGCAGGTGAAAGATGGCGACAAGATCACCTTTAAAAAACACACCGTCATGACTGACAAACCGGAAGGCAACCCCTATGGCGTCTGTTTCTCCCAGCCACACGCCATGGCCTGTGTCGATATTGATGGCGACGGCATTAAAGATCTTGTGACCGGCAAACGCTTTTACGCTCACAACGGCAGAGACCCGGGCGCCCATGACCCTGCTGTGAGTTATTGGTTTCGCACCACTCGCAAGCCTGACGGATCCGTTGAGTTCACGCCACACCTCATCGACGACAACTCAGGTGTTGGCTGCCAAGTCGCCACCGGAGACCTCAACAAGGATGGCAAAGTAGACATCGTCATCGGCAACAAAAAAGGCGTCTTTGCTTTTATCCAGCGCTAGACACCGCGCAACAACAGTGTGGATATTGGATATTCGCATGAGGATGATCTTTTGAAAAACCCAACGTATCAGTAACTAGAATTTAATCACCAACCAAACACATCATGACCAGACACTTCGGAGTATTCCAATTCAAAGCAGAGATCACCCAAGATCAGATCGATGAATCCTTTGCCGCACTTGTTGACCTTAAAAACAAGATCCCCGGCTTGCAGAGCGTTGAGCACGGCCCATATAAATCAGATGAAGGACTCAATGACGGCTTCACACATGGCTTCATCATGACCTTTGACACCCCCGAGTCCCGCGACGCCTACCTACCCCACCCCGATCACTTGAAAGTCGTCGATCTCGTCCAGCCACGCCTCGAGCGTCTCGTCGTCTTTGATTTCGACATCGCTTAGCCCCCCTCCCTTTACCTGTATATCATGAAGCACATCACCATCTTCATTCTGGCACTGTCCACCCTCGGCCTATACGCCCAAGCACCCACGCCTTCCACCAGCTTATTCGATGGCAAAACACTCAATGGCTGGAAAACCATCAACCCGGCATTTGCCAACAAATGGTCAGTCATCGATGGAGTCATCGTCTCTGGTGACGGACAGCAGAAAATCCCCGCCAACACCTACTTAGCGACCACCAAGGAATACGCTGACTTTGAGTTCCGTTGCTTGTTCCGCATCAGTGGTGATCACAAAACCGGACTCATCAACAGCGGCATCCAATACAGATCGTTCACCCATGGCAAAAAGATCATCGGCTACCAAGCAGACATCGGCAAAGGCTACTGGGGCGATCTCTACGACGAGCACCGCCGTGGTCTACTCGTCAAAGCTGACACCAACACCCTCAGGCACATCCTCAAAGAAGATG
>CBFHPA010000083.1:0-5175 GCA_965657565.1 Oceaniferula sp. | reverse complement strand
CAGGCTGAGGTGATTGACCCTGGCACGAAGGGCTCGGGTATGAATGAGGATCACAGCGCCTTGAAGGGCATGGTTTATGTGACTTATTATGCTTTGGATTATATTCTGGGACGTTTGCCTTTGTTTAAACTACGAGGGCAAGGGGCCATGCTGATGTTTGCTCGATTTTTTCACGATTATTATTATCAGCGAGGCTACGGCAAGGTGCCGAGGTGGTACTTGCGGGCGCTAGAAGCTCTGGTGCCGAAGCCTGATTTGATTCTCTATCTCGATCGTGATGCGGATGAAATCTACCGCGGAAAACCTGAGCTTGATGTGGATGAAATCAGGCGACAGCAGAAGGTGATTAAAGAAGTGGTGGCAAGACGTCGGCATGCTCATGTGATCGATGCTTCGGGCGGAATTGACGCCACGGTGGAGGCGGTGAGGGATAAAGTGATTGCGATACAGCACGAGAGGTGGGGTGTGAATCCGCCATCGGCGGAAGTTCGAGTTGTGAGTTCAAGTTCGAGTTGATTAGTCCGGCTCAGACGGAGATAGATTTAGAGTGAAGTTTCATGTGGTCAAATTAGGGTCGCGGCCTTTGTTGGCGGTGCCTTGTGGTAAGTCAACTTTGTGGCGGACTGCGATTGATTGTTATCCTGCACACACAGGTAAGAAGCGGCTGGTTAGGAAGATTCTGCATGGACTTGCTGTATTGGGCATGTTGGCGCGTGTTTTTAAGGCTCGGAAATTGTTACTGCCGAGTCTTGGTGGTGTTGATTTTGAAGCATGGATGGCTTCGCTCTGTGATGAACTCGATGTGCCTGACCTGCAGCCTGTTCTCGTTTGGCCGGCAGATCCATTGCGGGGTCGAATTTATATCTACCTACTCGATGAAAAAGGGGAGAAAATTGGGTTCTGCAAGCTTGGCTTTGATGCCAAAAACAATGCACTGATAGGGCGTGAGCGGATAGCTCTTGAAAATTTGCAATCTATGGAGCTCAAGCTGAGCCGCGTGCCCAAGTTGCTAGCACACGGAAATCTAAATGGTGAGATGGGTGGGGGTAATTATCTTGTGGTAGAAATAACCCCGACGAATACGAGGAATATTGATTGGCAGAGGGATGCATCCATTGAGGCCAATATTGCGGAGTATGCAGGCTCTAGTAGGATGATAGAGCGTGCCGAGATCAAGTCTTTGAGTTGGTGGCCTAATGTGACGCGTCAGTTTGCTGATCATTCAGAATTGATGGATGACATCAATACTGCGCTCGATCAGGGTATTGCGGTTTGCTTGGCACATGGGGACCTGAACTGCACCAATATATTGCTGAGCAAAACCAATGATCAAGTTTGGCTGCTCGACTGGGAGCAGAGTGATGCAAACGCCCCCATTCTCACCGACCAGGTATGTATCGCTGTAGACAAGCTTTGGCTTGCCAATGCTCAAGACGCTTCTGGTAATTTGAAGAAATTCAAGGATACTTTCACTTATGAAAACGATGCAAAGACGCAGGCCAAGCTTATAATGGCCCTAGCTTATCTCTCAGCTGCCGGCTTCCCGCCAGCTCTTGCTATGATCGAGGAATGGTATCAAGATGCCGTTCTTAGTTCTTAGTCATTGGTTCTTAGTTTCTGGTTTAGCATTCCCCATCGCTAAGTAGCGATATCCGCCATCATTCATCAGTAATCCTTCATCATTTTCATGGACCTCTCTATCTATCCAATATCCTTCTTTCTAAGCGCTATTGTTTTGCTTGGAGTCTCTTTGTTTGCGTGGAAGCATCGCAGGCAAGGTTGGGGGTTGCCCATGTTGGCGGTGCTTGGTACTGTAGCTGTGTGGTATCACGGAGATGGTCTGTATAATGATTATGAAATGTATCGCCTGACCATTGGTGACGACGCTCTTGGTGCAGCATGGTGGCAGGTTCTATTATTTCTCGTTACATTTGCACTCCTCGTAAAACCCCTTAACGAGCAGATCAATCGACGTTTTTTGAAGCGCCGCAGTCATTTACTCATTTATGCAACTTCAGATAAAATCAGGAATCCAAACCTGCAGCATAGTATCGATCAAGTAGCCAGTGCGCTTTTGGTATGTTGGATTGCTTTGATGGCGGTTGCTCTGGCCCGAAAAGGTTGGGACGTTAGCGGTATGTTTATGCCTTACCTTGAAGGTTACAAATTAAAGCCTTGGTCGCGTGGACGTGTCGGCGGCGGGATGAGTGCCTTACTTTCATTGGCAGGTTATGTGCAAATTTTGCTAACGGCTGGATTTGGTATTGTTGCTGCTGTAGCCACCAATCCAAAGACAAAGCTGATGGCCATTACGGTTTGCTTTTTGGCATTTCCCTACTATATTTTTGATCGCACGCGTAACCCGATGATTGCAACAATGGGCCCTGGTTTACTGGCATGGGTTTTTATTGGTTTGAGGGCGCGTATGATTGTGAAGGTGGGCATACTCGTAGCGGCTTTTTTATTGGCCAACTTTTGGTTTATGTTTGTAGTGGACACCAACATGAACAGGGGGGTTTCGCTAGCCGATGCCCTTGCTCAAGGAAAAAGCTCGAAAACTAGCGTGATTGGAGGCGAAGAGGAGGAAGAAAAGAGTAAGAAACATGAGGGTCTGAGCATGTACTCTGAGTTAGCAACTATGAATGATTTATTTGATGCAGGTATTTACAAACCAACATGGGGTAAGCGATATTTTGCTGAGGTGGTGAATTTTATTCCCCGCGGCTTATGGAAAAATAAACCTCTCGTAGGAGTAGATTATGCATTAGCTCGAGGCTTTGGTAATGACGAGGGACAGGATGCATCAGGTGCTGGTATCACTGCTAGTATAGCAACCGGCATGATTGGACAAGGAGTGGCTAATTTTGGTCGCATTATAGGACCTATGTGTTCGGCCTTACTGATGGCAATTTGGGTTTCGATCCTGGCGCGTCTGGATTTACGAGGAGATCCAGCGAGGCTTATCCTCTGCACGGTGGGCATGATTCTTACCTTTAATATGGGCCGTGATATTACTTTGTTCGTACTCTACCCCTTTGTGTTTGGTTACATGCTGCTTTTGGCGTGGGAATGGCAGCAGAAAAAGAAGATGGCGCAGAATGTATTAGCTGTTCGCCGAAGTAAGAGAACATTCCCTGCTCGATAGGTGATTTTATGTTAAGGGCATCATCGCACCTTGTTTTTGAATTCTAAATATATGACTTCTAGCGGTAAACAATCTAACCCTCCACAAGTCGTGGTTGCTCAAATTGGGGCAAGGCACCACTATGCCATCCCTAGAATGTTAGATAAAAACGGTCATCTCAAGGCATTCTACACCGATGCTAATGCAGTAAAAGGTCTCGGCAAATGGCTCACGAAAGTTCCCGTTCTGGGTTCACGTGGGCCTCTTAAAAACCTAGCCCAACGGACCATGAATGGAGTCCCTCGAGGCAAAATCCGACACACGGACGCCCTGCTGTGGCGGCGTATACGTGGGATGTTACACTTGAGTCCAGGCTACGAAAATTACATTAAAGATGATCACTTGTTTGATGCCATCATAGCGGCTAGAGGTTCTGAGGGGGTAGATACTCTCTATGCGATGCAGAAGCATGGCACGAAGATGCTTGAGGCGGCTCAGGCAGCAGGTGTCCGCACCGTTGTTGATGTCTTTATAACACCGATGTGTCACCACATTGTGGAGGAGGAGCGCGCCAGGTATCCGGGGATTGAGGTCGCTTGCGATGATCAAGCTCGTCTTGAGCTGGAAGACGAGCGCACTCGTCGTGAGATTGATCACGCGGACCTCTTGCTCTGCCCGGGTATGAATGTGGTGGAAGGCCTGGCGAACTTTCCGAATGCCAGTGGCAAGGCATACGCTGTGGTTCCCTACGGCTGTGGGGTGTCATTTGGTGGCATGAAGAATAATCCGGTAAAGGGGCGAGTCTTGTTTGCGGGGACAGCTGACCTGCGCAAGGGCATTCACTATCTCGGCATGGCAGCGGAGCAGTTGGCCAATGAAGGCTATGATTTCCGTGTGGCGGGCAATGTTTCTGACGAGGTGAAAAATCACCCGATGATGCGCCATTTGAACTTTTTGGGTAGAGTGCCGCGTGAGGAAATGAGGGAGGAATTCCTCAAGGCCGATGTCTTTGTATTGCCCACTCTGGCCGAAGGCTGTGCCAGCGTGGTGCACGAGGCGGTTGTGGCAGGCTGCCCGGTAATCACGACTCGCGCTTCGGGAACGATGGTTGAAGGTGGGCGTGGTGGAGTGATAGTACCGGAGAGGGATCCTGATGCCCTGGCTGAGGCTATTCAAAGCATTGTGCAGGACCGCAGCAAAAGAGATGAACTGGCAGCATCCTGCGACGACTTGGCGAGAGCATTTACTGAGGACAGTTGGTCAGAGCGCTTGATGGTGGCACTGACAGATCCCAACCCGGAGACCATTCCTGCAGATCTAAATCAGCTAAAAGCATAACTTCGATGAACTGCACTCATTTAACTCAAGCGGTGAGCACCTCTGGTGGTGGCATTTCAGAGGTTGTGCGGGCATTGAGCTCAGCACAGAGAGATGCGGGGGACTCTCCTCGTGTGCTATCCATTGAAGATGATGGTGAGGCGATTGGGCCATGGCCAGCGGGGAGCCCAGAGTTTTTGAGCGCTTGTCATTTCCCAGGCATGATCGTGTTGCCTGATATGGATGAACGGCTGGATCAGATTAATCCTCAGGTGCTGCACACCCATGGTATCTGGACTTATCTTTCGATCGGTGTTCCAAGGTGGGCGCGTAAGCACAATTGCCCCTATATTGTGAGTCCACATGGTATGTTGGATTCCTGGGCGTTGGAGAACTCTCGCTTAAAGAAAAAAGTGGCGGCGGCACTCTATGAGCGGCGGCATCTAAAGAGGGCGGCGTGCTTGCATGCTCTGTGTGCTTCAGAGGCAGACTCAATCAGGAAATTTGGGCTCAAGAATCCGATCGCAACCATACCTAATGGTATTGAAATACCAGAGGGTCGAGACCTCAGCTCAAGATACTCAGCAGAGAAAAAAATCATGCTCTTTCTCGGTAGGCTGCACCCGAAAAAGGGCTTGGAAAATGCACTCCGAGCCTGGGCCACTGCCAGTAACTCGTCGTCGGCAGGTGGCGACCAAAAGAATTGGCAATTTGTGATCGCGGGGTGGGATCAG
>CBFHPA010000082.1:0-5184 GCA_965657565.1 Oceaniferula sp. | reverse complement strand
AGTGATCCGGTGATATCGAGCCAGTCCCAGCCGGGATCAGCGCCCTGTGTGCCACCGGCATCATTAGATGCGTTGATTTCCCAAAGGTAGCTACCTCCGTCGTTCCAGGTCTGGGCTCCTGTACTCAGGGTGCCTGGCGAGTTGCCGGGGCTGATGACGGAACCAAGGGCGATGGTCATGCCACCTGTTACTGTTCCCGAACCAGAGAGTGTCTGGCCATTTGCCAAGGCGAAGCCGTTGGTGATGCCCGAAACATCCAGAGTGGCACCGCTAGCAACATCGATAGAAGTGGAATTTGCGATGTTGTTATCCGCAGCGGACAGTGTAAGCGTGCCATTGCTGACCGTGGTCGTGCCGGAGTAGGTGTTGGCACCTGTGAGGGTCAGGGTGCCGGAGTTATCCTTCTCGATCGCACCCGTGCCACTAATCACGCCGTTCAACGTCTGGTTGTTGGTGCTGTTGTGGCGGAAGATGGCGTCGTTGGTGATATTGCCTGAGTAGTTTCCGTTGACCAACCGGCCTGCCCCTCCGAGCTCCACCACGCCGGCGTTGATGGTGATGGGGTTGCTCTGCAGGTTGTTGGCGGTGCTTGTGAGGCTGAGTGTGCCGGCACCATTTTTGGTAATGCCAGCGCGGTTGTGGCTGTTGCTCACCTGCAGATCGACAGCATCCGTGCCATCGGCGACATCATAAACAGGGGTGCCGAGATCAAGTAGAGACCCGGAAATGTAATTGGTCGATCCTCCGGTGGTAACAAATGTGGTGCCGTTGATTCTCATGTTACCACCAGTGAAATTGATCGTGCCGCTGCCACCGTCTCCGAAGGTAAACGTTCTGCCACCAACGTTGATACCAACGGTGGTCTGCAAGGTGGCATCGTTATTGATTTGATAGTTTCCACCCGTGCCACTTAAAGCGGCTGCGGCTGCAAGCGTCAACGTTCCATCATTCACCGTGGTCAGACCGGTGTAGGAATTGCTACTGGAGAGGGTCAAAGTGTTGGCTCCCTCCTTGATCAGCCCGCCCGCACCCGAGACGGCTCCCCCGATGGTGATGTTCCCCGTGTTGGCGTCAACGGTGCGATCCGCTGCGAATTCAAGTGCGGTGTTGATGGTCTGGGCATTGGCCGAGTTGTTGATGATTGAGCCGTTGACAATCAGCGCCGTGCCTCCGCTGGCGCCCGCGCTTCCGGCATTGGCCGCGAGGGTGTAAGCACCAGCACCTGACATGAATTCAATGTCGTGGACATTGGTTAGCGTGGTGTCAGCGATGTTGTTGGTCGCCGTGCCGCCCGCGCCAGAGAAGGCGATCGTGTGAGTATTGGAGGCCCCGTGTGTGAAGCCTGTGTCCCAGTTTCCTGTGCCGCCTTCCCACTCAGGCCGAATGGCGGTCACAGCGATGTTCTGGAAGTCTGCTTGAGAATTTCTATGCGCATGTGAGGTGAACACGTAGTCCCTGCTGGTATCAAACGCGGTGCCAAAGGTGCCGGTTGTTGCGGCAGCGCCGTTGAGGCTGTAGCTCCAGCTCTCGTCGGTAACGATCATGGACATGGTTTGCCACGCAGTGCCGACTGTGGCGTCGCCCTGAGCCTGGCTTAGCACAGTTCGATTACCGGCATCGCTGTTGGTGCCTAGAAAATCAGAAGTTTCTGATCCTGCGGTTGAAAAACCAACCCCGTAGGCGCCAGCAAGATCTGAATTAAGCCAGTCTCCCGAGCCGCTGATCGTATAGTTGGCATCTACCAGGCCGAATGAATAACGAGTCATGCCACCAGTCGTCCGAAACGTGGTGTCGAGTTGAAACCCTTTGTAACCATCCGCCAGTGCGAATGAGTCAATCGTTGTGACATTGGATCGGGCATTACCGCCGCCCTGACCATCGAGAAAATCGCCTGCGTCGTTGATTGCCCATGAGCCGCCGGCCGCGCCTGCGGATTTCGTCAGGCCTGCGCTGCTGAGTGTCGTGCCGGTGAAGTCGCTCTGATAAAGCACCTCTGCCTGAGAAGCCAGGGACGTAGTCAAGAGTGCTGCGAGGATGAGGTGTAGGATTTTGGTTTTCATGGGACTAGTATGTGGTGTTGAGTTAGGTATGTATGGCGGGGGTTGACGCGATATGAGGGGCGTCCACAGGCGAGCTGAGGACGGTGTGGAGGTTAATAGTTAATATAATTTAAATAAAATTGATATATAAGTCAATATATTTATAACACGGAAGGACTTAGAAATCTATCCTCATTTTATAGGGTACATCGAAAACCCCGCTGTGGGTCACAGCAGGGGTTTTAAACACAAAGGGAAAAGAACAAAGGACGGCCGCGAAGCGGCTATCATTCATCCAGCTTGAGAATACCTAGCTTGTAGCCCTTGGCGATGGCGGAGGGGGCGTTGCTGGCCTCGAGCTTGTCATAGATGTTGCTAACGTGGCTGACGACGGTGGTAACACCGATTTGGAGAGTTTGTGCGATCTGCTTTTTAACCATGCCTTCCGCCAAGAGGCGCAGTATCTCGAGCTCACGTGCTGTGAGCATTTTTTCCAGTTCTTCATGGGGTAGCCTGATCCTGAGGGACTCCATGACGTATTTGGCGATTCTAGCATCGAGAGTGGCGCCGCCTTTCATGACGTTTCTTATGCCTTCGATGAGCTGTGGCACGGTGCTGGATTTGAGTAGATAGCCAGAGGCTCCCTGCATGATGGCATTGAGCACATCCTCCTCGTGGTCAGACTGGGTGAGTACGATGATCCGGGTTTTTGGGGCTTTTTTTGCAAGCAGCTCTAGGACCTCTAGGCCACTGAGGCCAGGCAGTTTCAGGTCGAGTAAAATGACGTCCGGCTTGTTATCCAATTCGTCATCTTCAAGCTGTTGTATGGCGCGTTCAGCAGTGCCAAACTGATCGCTCAATGTCATGTCGTCTTGCCGCGATATCGCCATTTCGACAATTTCCCGATACTCTGGATGATCTTCGATCATCATGATAGTTGTTTGCTTTTTCATTGGTAAATGGATTTGAATATTCCGAGTTGTTTGGCTGGTATGTTGAGTTTGACCGAGGTGCCGCCCTCGGCCGGGTGTTCAATAGTGACTCTTGCTCTCAGTAAGCGGGCTCGGCGACCAAGGGATTTGGGAATGTATCCGGATGGCTGCTCCTCGATACCGATGCCATTGTCCCGAATGGTCAGGGTGATGCCTTTCTGATCCGCTGACAGATGGGAGCTTATACCTGAGGCCCTTGAGTGCCGGCTAATGTTGACCAGGCACTCCTTGAAAAATAAAAACAAGTCCACCCGTATCCGGGGTTTTAACTTTTGAATATGGGTTTTGCCCTCGATGGTGAGATTATGGTTCAGCTTGGCCATGATACGGCGCGCGGCGCGGCGCATGTCGCCCTCCAGATTGGAGCAGAAGTCGTCCAAAGCAAGCAGGTCCATGCTGTTACGCACTTCGATACCGGAGCGGTCTGATTCCGACCTGATCCTGCGGTGAATCTCGGCAAATTGATGTTCATCCCCGCGGCTGTCTACGGCCAAGTCACTGAGCAAGCCGATAGTGTGCAGGTTGGCTCCCAGCTCATCGTGCAAATCAGCGGCAAGGCGCTCGCGGATCCGGGCGATCTGCCTCATCCGGACCATGCGGTTCACAACCAGGGTGACGACCACTGCCGCTGCTAGTGCTACCGCCAAAACCATCAGGCGGTTGAGCAGGTTTTTTTGTTCCTCGTACATGCCATTGAGGCGGAGCTGGATTTGTGGCCGTTCCAACAATAGCTCATGACGCAGGGCCAGCTCACCGAGCCACTGCCTCAATGGCAGGATCTCACCGTAGATATTCCGTCCGTCGGTGAGTGCCGCGTAGGTGCGATTCAAGCTCGAGATGTTATAGCTGCCAGTGGCGTGTTTGCCCTTGGCCACGTTGATGCCACCGGCAAAGACTTCGACTTCAGCAAATCCCACATTGCCATCGGTTTGTATGAATGCGGTCACAATCTCATCCCTGTTGGGCTGGATGACGCGCAGGCGAATGTAACGGTAGCTGGAAGCGGGAAATTGTTTCATCATGATCGGGCCGGCATCAAATACGGAGGAGACCCTGAATTCCGTCAGCGTTTCCGCATCGCTGAAGTCCGGAACGTTGCTTCCATCGACGATCAGATGGCGGGGCATGCCGAAGTTGTTGAAGCGTTTCTGAGGAATGGAATCGCTCAAGTCCACGGCGTGCAGATGGATGCCACTAACGGGATGGTCCTTGCCTAGGTCGATGACTAGGTGGCCGCGCTGATCCGATAGTGAGGGGGCCAGAAAGGCATTGCTTCCCTTGCCCTTGGCCGAGTCCATTACGTAGGGAAGAAAACCATCGACCAGAAAGGCCGGGTTGATTTTGGCTAATGTCGATTTGTTGTACGATGATGCCTTCACGGATCTGTGCAGGGCGACGTTTTCCTGGCCGCTGAAAACGAGCATTTCAAACAGGTGCAGGGCGTATCCTTCATCCCAAGAGCGCGGGCTGAGCTTGGTGGCTTCTAGGCGTATCCACGATGCTTCGATGCCATCACAGGGGATGACCAAGGGGGCGATGCGAGGCAGGATGCGGTCTTCCATGGTGTAGCTCTTGATGACTTTGCCTCGCTTGTCCCCGGCTGTGCCAGCAAGGATACGGAACTCCTCGGGAAAGCCATCGGCTCTCAGGCTAGTATCGGTGCTGCGCCAGATCTCGGGCACCAGAACCACTTCATCGACCTTGCAGCTACGGCCAAGATCGATTTCAATCCATTCCAGATGGTCGGGTTGCGCGCGTCGCGATGATCTGAAGCCTCCTGTGCCAACGCCACTGCGTGGGTTGTAGTTGGCAAGGGAGCTCAGCTGGGAGTCAATGTCTGCCAGCCGCTGCTTGAGCATGCTGATGTTTTTCTTGTCGCCAGTGTTTGCTGCTGCTGACGCTGTGCAGCTCAGTGAAAGCAGTAAGGAGATGGCCAGCGCCAAGACACTCAATACGGTAAAGCGTGCGTTAAAACGCGCGACCCTTCCCGATACTATATTATCTTTCATGCTAGGAAAAACTATCATGCTGGCTTATTATTACAACATGCTACTGATTGCGGTTTTGGCTCCAGCTGAGCTGCAGCATGATGAAGCTGCGGTAATTTCCGCCTTGGTCTCAGCACAGTCGGTATGGCCGCCGGAGTTGGCAGT
>CBFHPA010000081.1:0-5408 GCA_965657565.1 Oceaniferula sp. | reverse complement strand
CCACATACTCCTCAAGCCCAATAGCAATAAAGCGAACTTTATCGCCCACTTCGAAAGGACAAGCTGGATCTTGTTCTAGATAATACAAAGGAGTTGGGCAGCAACCAATCAGCTGCCAACCTCCAGGACTATCCGCTGGGTAAACCGCTGTTTGCCTGCCAGCAATACCCACACTGCCTGATGCGACATGAGCGCGAGGCTTAGCGTGTCGAGGCAATGCGATGCGAGGGTCAACATCAGCAAGGAATGCAAAACCTGGTGCAAAGCCGATAGCACACACTGTATAATCCCTACCTGTATGAATTTTGATAAACTCTTCCGTAGACAAACCGCATGAATGCGCCGCCGCCTCTAAATCAGGCGCCACATCCGAATGGTAATACACCGGTAATTCAACAAGCTTACCGTGAGGAGAGTTCGAAACCATGCCAGATTTTATCGTCTCAGTAATGCGATTCGCGAGCTCATCAAGCTCAACATGAGGCGAGCTCACTTGCACCAAAATGGAAGTATAAGAAGGGGTGACCTCGCAAACTTCAGCATACTCCGTCTTAATAAATGCCGCTAGCTCGCCTATCAAGGGCGCCTGCTTTACATCAAGCTCATCAGCTAAGTAAAGTCTCAGGCTCGTCTCACTGACGGGCTTCCATTTTACCCCCATCGCTTTCATGACCGAAGCGCTATATGAATAAGCTTTGCGGCTTCGATTGCCGCCTGATTGTCGCCATGCACGCAGATGCTATCCGCCGCTATTGGAATCTTTGCCCCACAGTGGCTTGTAATACTCCCATCACTAATCAACTGTGATGCTTGTTCTACCATTGCAATAGGATCACTAAAAACAGCCCCCTTTTCAGACCGAGCCATCAACGTCCCATGTGCTGTGTAAGATCGGTCTGCAAACGCCTCAAAAAGTAATGCTACCCCATGCGTGGTTGCTAAATCACGATCCAACCTGTCATCGATACGTGCCATTATCATCAAAGCTTTTGAATCATGCATCTTTGCAATCGCAACCAATATTGCCTCATAAATATCGCGGCAACTCATCATATCGTGATAGAGCGCTCCGTGTGGTTTAACATACTGCACGCGAGTTCCAAAATTTTCACAAACATCATCAAGTATGCCAACCTGTTCGTCTATCAGATCAGCCACCTCTTCCATCGACAAATTCATTGATGTTCTACCAAAGCCATCTCGGTCAGGATATCCAGGATGCGCACCCACCGCGACACCATAGCTTACCGCAAGCTCCACCGCCTTTGTCATCTCCTCATACCCGCCAGCATGAGCCCCACAAGCAACGTTTGCCATATCGATCCATTGAAATAATGACCGATCATTATTTACACCTTCACCCACATCGGCGTTCAACTTCATAAGTAGTATTATGTCTTAGATGGAATGTTCACTGAAGTCTTCTTTTATGTGATTGTACTTCAGTTAAGATATATAAAAAAAAAATCCGACATCGCAGGCAAAAGGCACTCTAAAAAACCATCCATGTTTTCTCATGTAAACTTCTTATAAACATACATGACAAGAGCTTTAAATATCTCAACAGCAACAACAACAACATGTTAGCAAAGTAGCGCAAGCTTTTAATATATGCTGAATTTCTGATGCTCTTAAGGTTGGCTTTTTCTAATCACCTTTCGGTTATTCGAGCACCGAGTTAAAAATATGTATAAGAACCTCGCCATTTATGTCCTCAAGTGCCCTGCTCATAAAAACACAGTTGCGTACACTTTGCCTCTTGCTTGTGCTCTGCAGCAATATTGAACTTTGTAGTGCCTTCAATTTCACATCTAGCGAGCTCCTTGGAGAGTCTTTGAGCAATCCTACCTCTCTTCAATTTGGTCCGGATAAGCGCCTCTACGTTTCTCAACAAGACGGCACGATCAACGCTTATACCATTCATCAGGAAAGCAATAACAACTACATAGTTACCAATGTCGAATCTATTCTTTTGGTTAAAAGCATGCCCAACCATGATGACGATGGAACGCTCAACAATAGCCTTGGAAAGCGGCAGATAACTGGAATTTATGTAACAGGCACTGAGCTCAATCCCGTAATTTATGTCAGTTCAAGTGATCCTCGTATAGCTGGACCAGATGGGGACACTAATTTAGATACGAATTCTGGAGTAATTTCGCGTCTTACATGGAATGGCAATAGTTGGGATAAAGTAGACCTAGTTCGTGGATTTCCCCGATCAGAGGAAAACCATTCCATCAATGGCATCCAACTTGATGCAGCCAGTAACACACTTTACACGGTCATAGGAGGCAATACTAACTCTGGGTCACCCTCGCAGAATTTCGCCTCTTTGACGGAATATGCTTACTCATGTGCCATACTCTCCATCGATCTCGATATAATTGACGCAATCCCCACAAAATTTGATCAAAGCATGAGCGTTTTTTACAAGTATGACCTCCCTACTCTAGATGATCCAACCCGAGCTAACACCAGTGGTAATGATGATATAAATGATCCATGGGGAGGTAATGACGGCTTGAACCAAGCCAAACTTATTGAAGGAGGACCAGTACAAATACATGCTACAGGCTTACGAAATGCCTATGACCTTCTAATAACAAGCTCCCCTGGAAGAGAAGGCCGAATGTATACCGTGGATAACGGGCCCAACGGAGGCTGGGGTGGACACCCCGATGGTGAGGGACCTGCAATCAATGGGGTGTCAAACGCCACTAACAAATACCTAACTGGAGAGCCTGGCTCCACTGGACCCGGATCTGGCGGAGACCCGAAAGTGAACAATCTCGACAACCTTCATTTTATTACTGGCCAAGGATTTTACGGAGGCCACCCCACACCCATACGAGCCAATCCAACTGGAGCAGGCTTATATACCAATGATTCCAATGATGCTTCGCAAGGCACTTGGCGAACAGAACCATCTCAACTTCCTTCAGATTGGCCGCCCGTGCCGGCTAGTATGGCTAATCCTATCGAAGGTGATTATCTTCAGCCAGGAGTAGATGACAATGCCTTGGCTACATTTACGACTTCTACGAATGGCATCACTGAGTATACGGCATCAAACTTCAATGGTGCCCTTCAAGGTGATTTATTAGTCACCAGCTTCGGGGGCAATCTCGAGCGTATCGAGCTAAATGAATCAGGCACTCAAGCAACGAATGTGGTGACTTTTGCCAGCAATTTTGGAGACTTGCCTATTGATGTGATTGCTCAGGGAGATACTGAGCCTTTTCCGGGCACTATTTGGGTAATTACCTACGGCAGCAATAATATTAGCATCTTCGAACCTACCGACTACGATGGCAATGATGGTTTCGTCTGCAGCGGTGCCTACGACCCTGAGATCGATGAAGACAATGATGGTTATTCGAATGCAGAGGAGATTGATAATGGAAGTAATCCATGTTCAGCATCTGATATACCCGCTGATTTCGATAGGGACATGAGTTCTGATCTATATGATGTTGATGATGATAATGATGGAATCATAGACAGTGAAGACCCCTATCCAAGAGACAGGCTAAACGGTCGTTCTACAGCAATCACGCTTGATTACCCGATGCTTAATGGAGACCCTGGAACTGGCTTTTATGGATTAGGATTCACTGGCCTGATGAGCAACGGTAGTAGTGATTATCTAAGTCTCATCAACGATGACTTATTGATAGCTGGTGGCACAGCGGGGATATTGACGATTGACGGCGTGACACAATCGAGCGCACTGGGCAGTCAGAACAACCAAGAAAACGCACTGCAGTTCGGCGTAGCTGCCAATGCCACATCTGGGCCATTTTTAATACACGCTCGCATGCCCGGTAATGTCTTCGCAAACCCAATACCCGAAGACGGCCGATCTATTGGGGCCTACATCGGAACAGGAGATCAGGATAATTATTTGATGTTTGCGGTGGTTGCCACCGACAATGGGCCCGAACTGACTATCGTGCATGAAAATAATGCCATCGCTGAAATTCTTACCCCATCACCTAACATAACCCACCTCAGCCAACTGGTAAACTTAGACCTCTTTTTCCTGGTAGACCCAGAACTTGGCACCGTACAGCCACAGTATAGCATTGATGGTGGCACGGTGACCAACCTAGGCGGTCTGATCTCGCTGAAAGGCAGCCTTCTCAGCACTCTGCAAAGCACGGACGCGTTAGCTGTAGGCATTATTGCCAGCGCTACCAATGACGAAGGTGATTTTACAGCTCAATGGGATCTCATCAATATTACCCCAATTATTTCCTCTGATCTAGGTGATTGGTCTGATCTAGCACCTGCACAGCCTGCTCCACAGAGTTGTTCCTGCCACGAAAACGGCTATGTAAAAGCGGGTAATAAATACTATCTCATCGGGGGTCGCGGAACTAGTCGCTCGGTGGAAATATACGATCCCACCACGAAGATATGGACCCGCGGAGCAGAGCTCCCAGAGGAAATGCACCACTTCCAAGCCGTCGAATTAGACGGATTAATCTATGTTGTTGGTGCTTGGACAGGGTCATATCCATATGAAACTAACCTCAATAGTATCTACATATACAACCCCGTATCTAATACATGGAGTACGAGCCCGACAATGCCAAATAATCGTAAGCGGGGCTCATGCGGGGCTGTTGCTTATCAGGGAAAAATCTATGTCGTAGCCGGCAATGACGGGGGCCACAATACTGACGCTACAGTGGTTACATGGTTTGATGAGTTTGATCCAGCAACTGGCACTTGGACACAATTACCAGACGCACCGCGTGGACGTGACCACTTTCAAGTAGCTATCGTTAACGATAAAATGTACGTCGCAGGGGGACGCGATTCTAGCTCGCCTGACTTTTTTGGCGCATCTATAGGCGAGGTTGATGTCTATGACTTTTCCTCCAATACCTGGAGCACGCTCATAAATAACATTCCGACAAAACGCTCCGGGACCATGGCAGCTGCTTATAACGGGGAAATCTTAATCATAGGTGGTGAGACAAAACAAACAGCCGCTCATAACGAGGTAGAAGCACTTAATCCACAAAACAATACGTGGCGCTCTTTAGCTCCACTCAATCAAGGTAGACACGCCACACAAGCCATCGTCGACAACGGTGCAATATACATAGCAGCAGGAGCCAAAACACTCGGAGCAACAGAAATCAATGCAAACGAAACTTTCTTCCAAGAAATTTACCAAGTGAACGGAGCCTTACCACCTTCACAAGATGAACTAACACCCGGCATACTTGCAGCCATCCCATCTTATTTAGACTTTGCCACAGTAGCAGGATCAGAGCCGCAATCTTCTAACATTATTTTGAGTAATACTGGCGGTTCACAGGCAATCATCGTTAGCAGCATTGTTGCAACAAATTACACTGGAATCAGCGTCAACGTTTCTCAAAATTTTCCTA
>CBFHPA010000080.1:0-5598 GCA_965657565.1 Oceaniferula sp. | reverse complement strand
TAGAGCTCCGTCAAGATCTTGCTTTCTTGCTCGCTGGGGCTGCGGCCCGTGCTCAGGCGGATGGCTTTCTTGATTCTCTGTGGAGCTGCATCGGGTGTCGCCAGCAAGTTACCAGCCGTCATGCGAGCGGCTTCGACAAACTGAGGTGAGTTCAGCAGGACCAAGCTTTGCAGCGGAGTGGTGGTTTGCTCGCGCTTAACCGAGCAGACCTGGCGTTTGGCGGCGTCCAGAGTCAGCATCAGTGGGCTGGGCCCGTTGACCTGCCAGTGGGTGTAGAGCGAGCGGCGGTAAAGCCCCTCTCCCTTGTCTATCCGGCCGCCCTTAAAGGAGTGGGCTAGGTCGTAGGGCCGCACGGGATGACCCCCGACGCGGTGGGCGAGTAGCCCGGCGATGGCTAGGGCGTTATCACGTAGCATCTCGGCACTGAGTGGGCTGGCTGGGAAATGGGATAGCAGGGTATTCTCCGGATCTTGTTCAATCAAGATACCTTGCTCTTCGCTGCTCAGCAGACTCGCCTGACTGCTCTGACGGTAAGCGTGGGAGAGCACGATTTGTCTGATCAGGTGGCGCAGGTTCCAGCCGGAGGTAACAAAGTCGCGCGCGAGCCAATCGAGTAGCTCGGGGTGGCTGGGGACCGCACCCTGGTTGCCGAAGTCTTCCGCGGTGCTCACCAGCCCAGTGCCAAAGAACATCTGCCAGTAGCGGTTCACCGCAACCCGAGCGGTGAGCGGATGATTCGGGTGGGTGATCGAGTGGGCGAAATCGAGCCGGTTCAGACGCTGTTGATTGGCTGTTTGTGCGTTTTTACCTATTTGAGTGTTTGATTGTTGTAAAATTATAAAATCTTTTAATATCTCAGGCATGGCTGGCTGCACCTCCTCACCAGGCAGATTGTATTCACCCCGGTTCAGAATGTAGGTTTTCACCGGCTCACCGGCAGTTTCACGCATGGTCATGATGCGGGGGATTCTGTCCTGCAGGTCGTAGAGCTTCTGGCGTGCGGCCTGGAGCTGGGCCTGCTTGGCAACGACTTCAGCTGCCGCCTGCATCACGGGAGCCCCCGCGTGCAGGGCCTGCACTTGGCTTGGGTCCAGTGCTGTTTCATAGAGCTGGAAGGATTTGAGCTTGGCTCCCTTGAGCCCCTTGTCACGGCCGATGGCACCGATGACCACGTGCTTGAATCCTTTATTCGGGTCGATCTTGTTGGTCAGCGTGTCATAGCGGACCTGGACAGGTAGCTGCTTGCCATCGAGATAGAGCCGCACACCCTCGGCACGCGAGCTGCCGTCATAGCTCATGGTCAGGTGAATCCAGCGCTTAGTGGGCACGATATCACGACTGACGACCTCGATCGCGTTGCCCGGATAGGAGTGAGCGATTTTGACCGTCGCTTTACCCTCCTCCACCATCACGGTGATACCGCGGTAGCCTGCGTCCAGCGTGGCCTGAGACTGGCCATAGACCCATGCTCGCTCGTAGGCCTCGGGAAGATGGAGCCTCAGACTTGCGGTCACCGGATTCTGCCGCCGGGTTTTCTCCTGTGGATAATCCAGACGAACCGCGTGATCTCCATTGAGGGCTTTGCCTCCGTCTTTTTCCTTGGAATAGTCCTGATTGATCACGGGTTGCAGGGCCTCAGCCGATGGCGTGAAAGCGATCGCGGTGTATTCCTGCTCCACCCTGGCTATCTCTGCCTTGTGGGAGGCAAGCTGTTTTTCCTGGTTCGGGTTGCTAAGTGCCAAGGAAGGGCTCGGTATGGTGTCCCCATGCATGTAGGGATAGAGGCCAAACTCATCAATGTTGGAGAAGAAGGCGGCCATCGAGAAATAGTCCTTCTGGGTAAGCGGGTCATACTTATGATCATGGCACTTGGTGCACTCCATGGTGAGTCCAAGGAAGGCCGTGCCCACGGTGTTGACCCGGTCCGCAATGTATGCCTGACGGAATTCCTCGGGCACGGAGCCACCCTCAGCTTTCTGGCCATGGAGGCGGTTGAAGGTGGTGGCGAGCTTGGATTCTTGGGTCGCCCCGGGATCAGGTCCCCTGCGAGCTGATGGGTGATAAAGTCATTGTAGGGCTGGTTTTTCTGGAAGGCGCGGATCACCCAGTCACGCCATTGCCAGACGGTGCGGTGGCGATCGATCTGATAGCCGTAGCTGTCCGAGTAACGCGCGACATCGAGCCACTCGGTGGCCATGCGCTCAGCGTAGCCAGGCCCAGCGAGCAGCCGGTTGACCTGTTTCTCATACGCCTGAGGGGACTCGTCAGTCAGGAAAGCATCGATCTCGGCAAGGCTGGGTGGCAAGCCGGTGAGGTCAAAGCTGACCCGGCGCAACCAGAGCTCTCTGGAAGCTGCGGGTGCTGGGCTGAGCTTATTATCTTCAAGCTTGCGAGCAATGAAGTGATCCACCGGAGTGTGTGCTGACGCGTGCTTGGATTCCGGCACAGGAACGGACTCCGGCAGCTCGGTGAAGGCCCAGTGTTTTTCATACTTCGCTCCCTCCTTAATCCAACGCTCGAGGATTGTTTTCTGATCCTCAGTGAGCGTCATCTTCGCCTCAGGTGGAGGCATCACATCCTCTAGATCCTTGCTGTGGATGGTCTGGATCAAACGGCTCGCCTTCGGGTTGCCGGGGACAATGCCAGCGTAACCACCGAGGTCAGCGGTGGCGTTCTCAAAGCTATCAAGGCGGAACTCGGACTCGTTGTTCTCGGCATCCGGGCCGTGGCACTTAAAACATTTATCAGAAAGAATTGGGCGGACCTGGTGGGAAAAAGAGATTAGTTTTTGATCTGAGTCGGCAGAGTTCTCCGCCTGCACGCTCATGCCGGCAGCAGCAAGCATAAGCACCGGAACCTGCTGAAAACAGCGCGGCGCCCACACCACGACCGGATTGCTACCGTAATATGTTCGCTTTGTTTTGATGCCCATCATATTTGCTACAGTAATTTTACTGCATCTTGCATGATTTTCTATCATAATTTTTGCCATAAGTAGCCCCGATGAGTGGTGGCGGGGAGCTTCATAACACACCGCTCAATCTACATTGCTCCGCTAGATAAACGGCAGCCAGGTTCTCATCGGGATCACCAGGGTGATGCGGGTGCCGTGACCGGTATCCGCCACCGGGCTTTCAATGTGCAGCTTGCCACGGAGCATCCTGGCGCGGCGTTGGATGGAAGGTGGAGTCGGATCATCGCCAAGACCTTGGCCATTGTCTGTGATGGTCATGGTAAGTGTTCGCTGGTCGGCCTTCAGACTAGCTTGAAAGGATGTCGCATAGGCATGGCGGCTGATGTTCACCAAGCACTCCTTATAGAATAAAAACATGTCGGCACGGCGCAGCAACTTGAGACGGGCAATATGCTCCTTACCTTCAAGCCTGATCGTGTAGTCATATCCCTCCATCATTCGATAGGCGATACGCTGCATGTCCTCTTCCATGTCAGTGAGCGGGATATGCGGCTCAAGCGTTGCCGAGCAGTGGCGCACCGAGGCGGCGGTGCGCTCGGTGGTATCACGGATTTCACCGACGACATCCAGCAGTGAGGTCTGTGAGTCATGCTGAGCGGCGATAGTGGCCTCCTCTCGGGCGATGTCGCTAAGCAAGCCAATGGCGTGCAGGTTCGCTCCCACCTGATCATGCAAGTCTGCTGCAAGGCGCTGGCGAAGTCGCGCAAGCTGGCGTGTGCGAATGATATGGCTGAGTAGAATAATGATCACCAGCAAGCCTCCAATCAGCACCGAGAGGTTCCTAAGCAAGGCGTAGTGCTCCTTTTGCCGGGTGAAGAGCTGATCCAGACTAGTCTGCACCAGCGGGCGCTCGGTCTCGAGGTCATGACGTAGGGCGAGTTGCTCAATCCAGTCGCGAGTGCTGATGATTTGACCAAAAACGTTGGCGCCATCGGTCAATTGCTTCACAGAATTATGCACCTGAATGGGCTCATAACCGGAGCTTAGCTCACGCCCGGCGAGCACATTGCTTCCGGCAGACAAAACCTCGATCTCGGCAAAACCAACCATATCGACAATCTCGCCCACCTCATCAGTATTAACGTGATCCCCCTCCAGAACGGTGATACGTAGGTAGCGGCAAGCATGCTCAGCAAAACGACGACATACAATGGACGAGACCTCATACATCGATTGCTGCCTGTATTCATAGAGCACACGGGCATCGGAAAAATCCGCCTACATAGCCCCCTCAAGGAGCAGGTGTCTTGGGAAAGCAAAATTCGAACGATTGGCTTGGGGTATAGTGTCACTGACATCAATGCCGTGCAATTGTAAGCCATTGATGGTACAGACCTTACCGAGATCGGCAGTGAAGCTTACCCGCTCACCCACGGGAACTCTGGCAAAGTAAGCGGTACTTTTGTCTCCAGGCGCATGCATCAGATAGGGCAAGCTACCATCGACAAGAAAAGCCTTCTGTCTGGCACCTTGGTGCTTGTCGCCCTCGGATGAAGTACTGACCGTGCAGCCCACCGCTACGTTGTCCTTGCCGCGAAACACCATGACTTCTGCGAGTTGTAATACCTTTTCATTATTCCAGGCCAAAGTGCCCAGCTTGGTCGCCACCACTTTGATCCAGGAAGCCCGGGTCCCCGGGCAGGCAATGCTCAGGGGGGCAATACGAGGCAAAACCCCATCACCCTCCTCAAAGCTTGCAATGAGCTTGCCCTTCGGGTCATCCACGCTCCCCGCTAGGATATTAAAGCTCAATGGGAATCCATCTGCATAGTAGGTGCTATAGCCACCCCGCGTCAGTGCAGGCACCAAGGCAATGAGATCAATTTCCTGCTCGCTACCGAGATCCACCTTGATCCACTCGGTATGAGAGGCGTCAGGATACATCAAGGAGCGCCAGCCGATCGGCCCCACACTAGTCTGCAGGCTGAAGGAAGCCAGCCCCTCTAGCTGGGTATCAATCTCATTCAAGCGCCCACGGAGGGAATCGATATCCTCCTTGGCACACAGGCCAGCCGCCAACATGGGGATGGCGCAACAGAGCAAAACAACAAAACGGTATAATATGTGCATGAAAGGAATGAAGACCTTATCGCCTGAATAAAAAACCGCAAGCACGGTCATGCGCCCAGGGCCGTGGCACAGTGCATGGTGAAAAGTCAAAAGATCGATGTTGGCTACATGCACAGCCCCCTGCTGAGTGGTCACCGCTAAACCACTCAGCATCACCCAAAAGGGGGGTGTTCAAAAGTGAAAAAAGGTGTAATATTTTTTAATAATAAACACTTCTTGTTAAGTTTTATTAAATATTTAGCTTGATTCTCTATAAAAACCCCGCACAATTGCTATTAATTACCAAAAAACAAACGCCATGAAATTAACTCCATATCTAACTCACAGCTATCTTATTCCAGCTTTTGCTCTGATGAGCCTGCCGCTGGCGCATGCAACCGATTTTGTCTGGGACGGCGCGACAACGGGCAACTGGAGCATTAACACGAACTGGGATACAGACACCGCACCGGACAACTCTGGCACCATTACCATTGGTAGTGGCAACACGGTGACCTACGATTCAAGCGATTTCTTCCTCTCCAATGCAACGCTTGACCTCGACGGAGAACTCA
>CBFHPA010000079.1:0-5809 GCA_965657565.1 Oceaniferula sp. | reverse complement strand
GAGTCGAGTGTGAAGTTGTCTGCGTCAAAGCCGGTGATGCCTGATGAGGCTGTGGCAATGGTAAAGCTGTAGTCGACGTCGCCTGGGCTTCCCTTGGTCCATGTATCAAAGCCAACTGCGTCTCCGGCAATGTTGCCTGATGTCAGTGAGTCAATGTCGATGGTGAAGCCGCCCGCAGTGAGGTTGGTCAGATCGAGCGTTCCGGTAATGTCGAGCCAGTCCCAACCGGGGTCAGTGCCAATGGTGCCACCCGCGTCATTCGATGCGTTGATTTCCCAGAGGTAGCTACCTCCGTCGTTCCAGGTCTGGCTACCGGTGGCTGCGGTTCCGGGTGAGTTTCCAGGGCTGATCACGCCTCCCGAGTTGATGGTCATGGCGTGGCCACTGAGATCAACTCCGGTGGCAATCTCGAGTATACCACTGTTCACCGTGTAGGCACCTGTGCCGCTGTGGCTTGAGCCACTGGCCAGGGAGAGGGTTCCTCCATTCACGGTCGTGGTACCGGTGTAGGTGTTGTCGCCGGCCAGAACCTGGGTGCCAGTGCCCTCTTTGATGTAACTGCCGTCCCAGCTGGTATTGGCACTGTTATTCCCCAGCGTCCCGGTAAATGTCCCGGAGCCGTTGTCCACACCGAAGGTGAAGACCACGCCGGGGATAGGATCAAAACCCGAGACGATGGAACCCCCGCCGGTCAGGGCATCGACGCGGACAGCGGCTTCGAAGCCGTTAAACGTTGCCCCAGTCTCGACATTAAGATCGGATTTATTGTCGGTCCACACCTCGTTGTTAAAACTACCGCCGATCATGGTTCCTTCTCGAACATCAATCAATGAGCCCGAGTCCATTGCGAAGGTGGCGGAACCTTGTTTCCATTGCACAGTTCCTGCCCCGGTTTTTGAAAGGGTGCCAGCGCCTTCAAATGTGGTGGAAGTGCCTGAAGTAAGATAATCATGCGCCCCATTAAGCTCAACTTCCGCTCCGGCAGCGATATTCACGAGTGTCGATTTGTAGTCCCCGCCGAAAACCAGCGTGCCGGAATGGATATTGGTGGCACCGGTATATGTTTGATCACCTGAAAAGGTCACTTTGTTGTCACTGCCGGCTCCGTAAACGGAAAATGTAGAACCACCGCTATCCGTGGTAACAAGACCATTTGATGAGGTGAAAACTGTGTCCAAATCGGCATTTACATCTGCGATATTGGCGTATGCGCCACCGTAAGTTGCCGTGGTTTTTCCGCCATTATTGTCGAAGTTGATGAACAGGTTGTTATCAGCCTGGTTCACTCTGCCATTGAGGTTCCCTGTCACGTTCAAGGTGCCACCATCGAGATTGAAAACACCCTTTTTATTGATGTCGGTATCAGGATAATCCACCAGATTTCCATTGATGTTCAGAGTGCTGCCATCGTTAACTTGATATGTGGATGTGACGCCATTCCGGGCATAGTAGGTCATGTTGTTGATGTCCAGGGTGAACGGGGTGGAGCCGTCTCCGACGGTGAGCTGCGTGCGGCTGGCATTTGCCCACATCGACGAATTGAAATTCGTGGAGAAATCCAAGCTAAAAGAACCACCACTGTTAAAAGTCATCGGAATTGTATCCTGAAATCCACTCAGATAGCTGGGTATATTCGTTGTGGGCAAAACCGTCCCGCTAAAGACAATGCT
Source organism: Oceaniferula sp. (assembly GCA_965657565.1). Lineage (GTDB taxonomy): Bacteria > Verrucomicrobiota > Verrucomicrobiia > Verrucomicrobiales > Akkermansiaceae > Oceaniferula. The sequence goes on along the minus strand of CBFHPA010000079.1, from coordinate 4,139 downwards.
GTCGGCAGTGGCTGCCCATCCAGTATCGCCGGACAAAGACGTCGGCGCGACACCTCCACTCCAATTTGCCGTGTTGTTCCAGTCCGTGTCAGAATTACTCGTCCAGGTGTAGGTGACTGCCTGCGAAAACGCAGGTAAGCAACAGACTGCAATGGCGAGGTTTTTAATAATTGTTATTGTTTTCATGGCTTGGCTTTGGGTATTTTTATAATTTTTACCAAAGAGTAGTGTTGGTAAGAGTTTTGATAATAGCAATCAGTGGTCTTTCCGGTCTATTCTTTTTCGATCACGTATTCACGTGACGCGTTAACCCTTGGCGGATGACACGAGATACAAGACAACAAGATGCAAAAACGCAGAGGGACAAACCACGAACGAAGAACGATGAACCAAATACAGCTGGACCTTGGCACACTTCCATCTTCAATCTTCCCTCTACCACATCGACAAAGCCTTCTGCTTGGAGCATGATCGCTCACAAATGCTATGCCCAGCTCCCGCCGCCATCATCCCGCAGGCCATATCCTCTCCAGGATATTGTCTCCCGGTGCTTTGTTGCTCGGTGTCATGATGTTGCTGACGGCGTGCCAAGCGGACAAATCAAGCTCGATCACCGCGCTAGAGCATCGCAAGGCGGAGATCAACGCTGAGCTGCCTACCCTTGCCCACCTCAGTCTCAACAGCGGGGTGAGCTCCATCGGATACCGCTCCCACCATTACCTTGTTCCACCTGATCACAAGGAGTGGGTTGAAATCGAATTCGCTGAACCTACCAAGCTGGACGAGATCATCCTCGTGCCCACGATTTGGCGCGATACTCAGGGGAACTTCCAGGCGGACGCTTTCCCGGCAGCGTTTACCATCACGGCAAGGGAGAACTCCAGCTCTCCTGCCAGTATCATCGCGGATTACCCGGACACCCGCGAGCTGCTACCAAGAATCGCGCCCTTGGTCATCCCCATTCAATCAAAGACCAAATTCAGCAGCATCAGGATCGAGGCCAGCCGGCTCAACCAGCGGGCATTCAACAACGAATACATCCTCCAGTTTGCCGAGGTGCTTGCATTCAGCAAGGGCCGTAACGTAGCCCTGAGGCAACGCGTCCACTGCCTTACCAAGCCTTATCCGGATGGTGCCACCGCGTGGCAAAATAGCAACCTGGTGGATGGCATCACCCCCTACATCATGAATGCCGCCTCGGGGGAACAAAGCCTGCCCTACGTCAGTGCACCTCTCGGCACCCAGATACCCCGCATCACCATTGACCTCGGCGAGCCTGCACTCATCAGTGGTTTCAGGATACACACCGTCGAACAGGGAGACACCATGCCCCAGTCCTTCCCCGGGGACTTCGGTATGCCCTCCCACTTTTTGCTCGAGGGCTGCATGGATGGGGTTTTCTCCAAACCCGACACCCTGCTTGAAGTCAGCCTTGCCACCATCTATCAGATCGGGCCGATCCTCGAGTGGCACGTCTCCGGCAGCTCACAGGCAAAACACCGCTACCTGCGCCTGACCGCCCCCAGACCTTACATCCAGAAACAATCCGAGGGAGACAAGCTCCGCATCGGTTTTGCCGAAATTGAAATCCTCTCCAGGCTCTCCGGAAATGCCAATATCGCCCGCGGTCAGGACGTGCAGGCGAACTTCGGACCCGCTGCCCCCCAGCTCTCGCCCGCTAATCTGACTGACGGCCACAATTTCTACGGTGATATTCTACCGATCCAACAGTGGCTCAGGGAACTCGCCCGCCGCCATCAGCTGGAACAGGAGCTCGCCCTGATCATTCCGGAACTGGAGGCCAAATACAGCGACCAAAAGGCCAATATCCGCCGGCTGCTTTGGGCCTTGGCTGCACTGGTTGTGGCCATTGGTTTCATCCTGCTCTACGGGCGTATGCACCGCATCCGGCAGGAAACCCTGATCCGTGAGCGCATTGCCGCCAATCTACATGACGAGCTCGGTGCTAACTTGCACGCCATTGGCAAGCTCAGCGAACTCGCCCAGGACTCACTGGACGATCCCGAGCACCTGAATGATGCCGTGCAGCGTATCCGCACTTTGACCAAGCGCACGGGAACCGCCGCCAAGGACTGCTCACACATGTTGCTTAAGCAAAAGCTGTGCGATGACCTCGCGGCTGAGATGAAGCGTGAATCCACCCGCCTGCTCGCCGATCTTGAGCACCAGCTCAGCATTACCGGTGAGGAGAATCTCCCTTTTTTGCGCCGCCGCACACGTATTGACCTGCTGCTTTTCTACAAAGAATCTCTGATTAACATCCTGCGTCACTCAGGGGCGACTACAGTTCAAACCCACCTTGATGTCAGTATCAGCAAGACCATACGGGGGACCCACACCCAGCTTACTCTGGAAGTCACCGACAACGGCACCGGTCTGCACGGCCACACTCCCTCCGCACTCAAACGCCGCGCCAAGCTGCTCAAGGCCAAGCTCGAGATCACCACACCGGAGGATGGCGGCAGCCGCATCCTACTTTCCCTGCGGTCACGCACATCACCCTTCGGCTAAGCCTTCTACCCATCAACCATCAGATCATGTCCAAAAACTACCAAGTCACCGTCATCGAGGATAACCACGCCTACCGTGAAGTGCTACAGCTCGCCTTTGAGCGAGATGCCTCAGTCAAGCTACACTCGGAGTTCGGCACTGCGGAGATCGCACTGCGCGAGCTCGGAAAAGCGGAGGCTAAACCGGATCTCATTCTACTCGATCTCAACCTGCCCGGCATGAGTGGTCTGGATGCCTTGCCCGGCCTGCTCGAGCTTTGCCCGCAGACAAAAATCCTCATCCTCAGCCAGTCCGATGCACAGCAAGACATCCTGCGTGCCATCTCCCGCGGTGCCCACGGCTACCTGCTCAAGTCAGCCAGCATCAAACGGATCACGGAACACATCGCCAGCACCTGCGCGGGTGGGGCTTCACTGGATCCAGGCGTCGCCCGCTATCTTGTGGAGCGGCTGAGAATCAAAGAGACCCCGGCCCCGGAACCGCAAGATGTGCAAGAACTCTCCAAACGTGAATACGAAATCCTGCAACTGCTCGCCGATGGCATGGTCAAAAAGGAAATCGCCGATCAGCTCAGCATCAGCTACGCCACCGTAGACACCCACATCCGCCATATCTACCATAAGCTGGATGCCCACAACGCCCCCGGTGCCGTCTCCATCGCTCATCGACTCGGCTTGATTGATTAGTCCATCCGCAAAGGCAAGTGGAAGCTCGCCTTCTGTCCTGGATCAGGCGGCTGGAGCAATCCCAGTCCCGGAGGAAGAAAGCCGAAAGAAGCACAAAAACAGAAGCGTAAAGCAGAGGCCCTACTGAAAGAGTCTATCGATCCTTGACGTTGTATCAAAGCAGCCTTGATAGACTCATCCTCAAAAATATCTCTGGTGGCCATCAATTTTGGTCACTAGCTTGAGGTTTGACCATTGATCCAGTCACCATGAACCGCCTTAGCATCACTCTCTTCATTCTCACTTCATCCGCCTTAGGCGGATTCACTATGTCCGCCTTTGCAGCTGCCCCAGCGGGCCAGCGGACGACCGAAGGAAGTGCAAGCTCTAGCCAGCGGGCGACCGAAGGAAACCGAGCGGAGCGAGATAGACTGTCGCAAGACAGCCCCGATGGGGTGCGACCGGCGGGGAGCATCAATGCAAGCTCTACCCAGCGGGCGACCGAAGGAAGTGCAAGCTCTTCAATACAAGCCCCCAACATCATCTTCATCCTCGCAGACGACTGGGGACTCGGGGATGTGAAAACCTACGGCGGTGCTCGTTGTAAGATCGACACCCCGCATATGGATCGCCTGGCTGAGACCGGCATGAAGTTCACCGATGCGCACAGCTCGTCGGCAGTGTGCACTCCCACCCGTTACAGTGTGCTCACCGGGCGTTACAACTGGCGCAGCAAAAAGAAGGCAGGTGTTCTCGGCGGTTTCTCCCCTCCCATGATTGAATCCGGCCGGGAGACCGTTGCCTCCATGTTGCAACAGAACGGCTACACCACCTGCATGCTCGGCAAATGGCACCTTGGCATGAACTTCCCCACGACGAATGGTCTGGGCGCCGTTGCCAAAAACACCGACTGGAAGGGGCAGATCAAAAACGGGCCCAATG
>CBFHPA010000078.1:0-5943 GCA_965657565.1 Oceaniferula sp. | reverse complement strand
TTGAAGGCTTCGCCTTCAGACTGTCGGCCGCTGGAGCTTGCACTTTCATCGCTCGTCCGCTGTTCCGCCGAAGCCGGAAGAGTGAAGAGTGAAGAGAGAAGAGTGAAAGTGATGAGAAAACGTGATCTCATGACGATGTTGATTTGTTGTTGCGGATGAATCCAACGATGCCGATGAGCAGCAGGGTGGGCAGGGCGATGAGGCCGATCATGCCGAAGTTGTGCATGAAGGGATCCTTGCTGCCGTAGCGGCCGATCAGGTTCCAGACTGCGGCGAAGCTGGCAGCACCTCCGGCGATGAGCATCAGGATATTGATCAGGCTGCGCTTGCGTGGCATTTCGTCGCCGAGTGTCTTCTTGGAATTCATCAGCAGGATGAAGATGAGGTAAGCAATGGGCAGCAGGGTGGTGGCAATGGTTCCCGCGGGAATGTTGAGGGTTGTTTTGATATCGGGGTTACCGGTCCAGAGGATGGGGGAGAAAAACCCGGACAGGGCGGGCATGGCCGCTCCGATCATGAACAGAGCTTTTTGCCCCGGTTTGCCAAAGGCCTCGGAGATGGCGTAGCCATTCATCATCATGTGAACGAGCATGGTGGAAATAGCCATGGCGAGAATACCAATGCCGAAGATGAGCTGCGCGTTTTTACCCAGGGCGGGCTCAAGAGATTTGGCAAGGTCCTTGGCAGTGCGCTTGGCAACCATGGCAGCGAGTTGTTTATCCGGATCGGGCAGGGCATCGCGCTGTGCCTGGGCAGTATCGGAATTTTTATCGTAGTCGGCGTTCTTGGCTGAGAGCCAAGTGTCCACGACGGCATTGTAGTTGCCGGTGCTAACAATGCTGTCTTTCTTGGCGTGAAACTGGGCGGAGGTGGCGACCACGAGGAAGGAGGTGGCCATGATGAAGGGGACGAACAAGCCGAGCACGAGGTCAAAGCGTGAGAGTTCGCGGTGCTGCTTGGTCCAGCCACGCTTGATGAGTGTGTAGGGCAGCAGGAAGGTCATGTTAATGCCCACGGCTGAGCCAAAGGCGCCAATGATGATGTTGCGCTGGCTGTCTGAGATATACTTGGTCCAGAAGCTGGCATTGTCTCCAGTGGCGGCAATGGCATCACTGTAGCTGGCAGTGGGTTTGAACAGGGCGGAGAAATCAGGGATGAGTCCGTTGAAGAATGATCCCCATGAGATACTGCCTTGGGCTGCGAGCACGACGACGACTGCCATGAACGCAAGCACAACGATGGAGACGAGCCCTTTGAGGGTATGCTCGATAACTTTGGATGCCTTGCCGCCTCCAAGTGACATCCACAGGAGGCTGAGACTGAACACGGTAAAGATGCCGGTGAGCGTGTAGGTCTGTGCCGTGCCACCATTAAAAAACCCGAGATTGTTTTGCACAGCATCCGTTCCAAGGCCGTATTGAGCCGAGCAGTAGACCACATCGGCAATGATAGTGGCGATTAGCCAGCCCCAGGCAAGGACTGGCGAGATGTGCTTTTTGGCAGCGACAAAGGGGCGCTCTTTGGATGAAAGGGTGACGTGGGAAATCGCAGAGAGCATGATGATGCCGCAGAGCATGGCGAGTGGCTGCAGCCACATGAACTCGTAACCACCGATCACTCCTAGGTAGAGGGCTCCCACCAGCGAGCCGCCCCCAAGAGTAACGGCTGCCTGGATCCAGCCAGGGCCACTGAGCTTGGTGTAGATGCCGAGTTTTTTAAGAAACGGCGCGCTTTGAGCAGTGATGATGGGATCGGACATTTTGAATTTGGAAATTTAGTGTAGTTGGTTGGCTGTGTAGTAGAAGTTCTCGTTGTAGAGCTTGCTGCCGTCTTTGGCTTTGAGGTTCTTGATGGCGATGTGATAAACCTTACCGGCTTGCAGGGACTCAAGGTCGATGCTGAATGCCTTGTCACCCGTGTTGGTGGTCTTGGTGACGGAGATGTTTTTTTTGTCGAGCTGGCCACCTCCATATTTGTGGGAATCTTGATAGTGGAAGGACTTGATGCTGATCTCGGCTTCGTCCAGATTGGCCACAGGCAGGGTGGTGCTGAGCTCGAAGCCGGTTTTGGTGAGCTTGATCTGTTCGACATCGAAAGGTGTCTTGCCGGTAAAGCTGAGACGCTGAATGCCTTCGGAGGGTTTGCCCCAGCCACGCACGGTCTGGCCGACATAGAGCTGCTTGCCATCGGGTGACCACTCGAGGCGGTTGTTTCCAGTCCTGAGTCCGGAGCCATTGATGAAGTGGGTGCAGCTGCCTTGGAGTTTGCCGCCTACTTCGTCGAGCATGATACGCGTAATACGGGTATCGTTGTTGTCGGCGATGATGAGCTGGCCCGAGAAGATGCCAAAAGCCGCTGGGATCTCCGCCGGCTCTGCACAGGAGCGGTTCATTTCCACATAGGGCATGAGAACCGCCGCGTGGGTGCGCATCTCATCAAGTTCTTTCTGGGGGGTGTTGAGAGGGTCCTTGTTCTTCGGGAATTTTTTGTCCCAGACCAGCGATGAGGGGTGGCCGTAGAAGTTTCCTTTTTCAACGAGGTAGAGGGGAGAGGTAGCGCGGAAGTCTCCCTGGTTGTCTCCGCACCAAAGACGTCCCTGGGAGTCTCGGTGGATGCCGTTATGCATACGGAAACCACTGGCATAAGGAGTCAGTTTGCCATCTTTATAATGCATGACCCAGCCTTTCCACTGCACGGCGGAGTAGTTGCGGCCTCGGCGACCAGTCTTGGAATATTTGCCGTGGGTTTTCCAAAATGTGGGGCCGTTATGGGATGCGGTTCCCGCAGCAATGAAGTAACCGCCATCTCCGTCCGAGCAGATGCCGTTGGTCTCATGGTAGTTGCCACTGAGCCCGATCTCATTGTTGAGGTTGTTGTAGGTATCGGCAGCGCCATCACCATCGGTGTCGATGGCTTCGGTGAGCTCTGCCATTTGGCTGACCAGAATGTGGCCGGGAGCTGGAGCCTCTAAGCCGAGACCGTTGTGGAAGCCGCTGGCAAAGAGTTTCCATTCAAAGGCATTGGGGTCAGCGGTGGGTGTCGCTGCGAAGATATCATTGCGGCGGGTGGCCACGTAGAGCTTGCCATCCGGGTCAAAAGCAAGGCCTCCGATTTCGGGTGGGGTGCCCTCGGGTAGTGGGATGGTTTCGACTTTCAGATAGGCGTGCAGAGGGAGCGATCCGATGCCAAGCATGGATATGGCGAGGGCACAGCTGAGAAATTTGGATAATGGTTGAGTAGACATTTTAGTCATGGATTTTTGAGAATGTTTTGATGTAGAGAATGAGGGAGTTGATTTCGTCAGCAGACATGGGGAACTTGGGCATGTAGTTGGGCTGGTAACCAGGTGCGATTTTTGCGTTTGGGTTAGCAATAGATTCGTACAAGTAGTCATCATCGGCGGTGATCTCTTTGTCGCCGAACATGCGCTTGCTGCCATAGAGGTTCTTGATGGTAGGGCCGTGGTTTTTGCCGCCATCAATGGAGTGGCACGCTGCGCAGGAGTAGCTAGTGAAGAGATGTTCTCCGCGTGCGAGAGTCACCCCCTTGAATTCTTTCTCTTTCTGTTTGCTGAATTTGGCTACAGTGGGATCTGGTTGGATGTTAACTACGATATGATTGGGTGCTAGCTGTTCCTGATCACCCGGGCCTTTGTAGCTGATGGTGGCATCACCTTCGGCGCGATATTCCACGCGCAGTGTGCCGTCGGGACTTGCCGTAATGGGCGTGATTGCTGTGCTGATGACAGCGTTGTTGGCACTCCAGCGGAAGGTAGGCAGGTTGTTCTTGCGGCTGTGACCGAGGTATTGAGGCATGCCGACGGGTTTGCCGTTGATGTGAATGGGGTGATAACCTTTGGTGAGGTAGGTCAGTGTGCCATGGAGCTTGGGCGTGTAGCCAAAGCCCTTGCGGTTGCCCCGGTCGCCACCTCCCCAGTAGGGGCTCATGTCCAGAAAACCACCCTTCCACGCATAAAGCAGGCGGCACTCGGTGGTGTCCCAGACGTAGGAGAGTTTATCGGCATGATTGACGGCAATGGCTGCAGGGATACCGTCGATAGGCTGGACGATGCCTTTGGTATCTTTGCCGCTTCTGGGAGAATACTTAGGGGTCGGTGCTGCCTTGCCGTGGTTGCCGAGCACAGCATCCTCAAGCCCGGGATCAGGGCAGTAGGTGCGCAGGATCAGGGGTTTTTCGACCGTTCCGCCAGGGTGAACATCGTAATTGACGGTGGCGATGGATGGGGTGTTATCCACTTTTGTATCCTTTTGCTGGGCTTGGGAGAGGTTGCACAGCAAGAGAAGGGCGATGATGGTGTTGTAGTGTTTCATGTATTTGAAGTGTTTAGATCGTCATGGCGTTGAAGCCACCGTCGACGATCATTTCGTGCCCAGTGACAAAGCTTCCTGCTTTGTTGGATGCGAGCAGAAGGGTGGCACCGATGAGTTCGTCTGGTGTGCCGAAGCGTTGGGCGGGCGTTTTGCCCAGTATGGAAGCTACGCGGGATTCATCGAGAACCTTACGGTTTTGTTCCGCGGGAAAGAAACCTGGCACGAGGGTATTGACTCGGATGTTTTGCGTGGCCCATTCACGCGCGAGGTTTTTAGAGAGGTTGTGCACAGCGGCTTTGCTAGCGGAATAAGTGAAGACACGTGAGAGGGGATTGAGTCCTGAGATGGAGCCGAGGTTGATGATGGAGGCGGGCTTGCCGCGATCGATGAAGTACTGACCAAAGACTTGGCAAGCCTGCATCATGGCAAGCAGGTTAATGTCGAAGATGTTTTGAAACTCTTCTTTACCAATTTCCAAGAAGGGGGTGGGAGAGTTGACTCCAGCCCCGTTGATGAGGATGTCAATCTTGCCTGAGCGCTCAATGACGGTGTCACGAAGTTGGGTGAGGGAGTCTTTTTGCTGTAGGTCGGTCGGGATGAAATAAGCGCTGCCGCCAGCAGCTTCAATGGCGGCGATTTTATCATCAGCTTTCGTGTGATCACGACCTGCGATGGCGACGGTAACTCCCGCCTTGGCAAGGCCGATTGCCATGTGTCCGCAGAGTTCGCCAGTGCCGCCGATGATAATGGCGACTTTTCCGTTGAGGTCAAAGAGATCGTCGAGATAAGACATTTGAATTTAGAATAGTGAATTTAGAATAGTGAATTTTTGGGAGTGCGGCTTAGAGCTTGAGGTAATTTTTGATGTTGTGGTAGGCGATGTTCTGAGCTGTTTGGCTCAGAAGATGCTGATCATTTGGCATTTCACCTGATTGGGCTTTTTCCGCAAGAAAGGTGCAGAGGATGCGCCGGTAGTAATCATGGCGGACGTAGCTGGTGAATGAGCGGCTGTCTGTGAGCATGCCGATGTGGGTGCCCAGAGCTGAGAGCGAAGTCAGGATGTCGAGCTGCTCGCGGATGCCGCGCACGTGGTCAAGGTGCCACCAGGCTGGGCCGTACTGTAGTTTTCCTTGCCCTATTGACCCATTACGGTCCGTTGGGAGACCTTTTGCCGCTGGAGTGAGCGGGCGACCGTCAGGGGGTGCAAGCGATTTGGATGAAGCTTGTTGGAAGTTCTGGAGAGCAGCGCAGAGTGCTGTGCTCTCATTCGGGTTGAGGTTGTAGAGGATAATTTTGGGCAGTTGATCGCTCTGGTTGAGGTCGTCGAGGAAGTGGATGAGTCTCTCGGTTTGGGGCTTGGAGCCGATGGTGTCAAAGCCGGCATCAGGGCCGGTTTGGCCAGAGAGGCGGGTGTTGACCTGGCGCTGTGGCCCGAGGTGGAGCTGCATGATCCAGCCTTTTTCATGGGTCCATTGAGCAATGGATTTGAGGGCCTGATACTGCGGTGTATCTGGTGCGGGAATTTGGCCGAGACCATGATCTGACATTTGACATCCGTTCGCGTGAAAGTAGTCGTGGCGTTCCTTTAGCGAGCTAAGATCGATTTTGTCCT
>CBFHPA010000077.1:0-6021 GCA_965657565.1 Oceaniferula sp. | reverse complement strand
CGTTTTTTACCACCCAGTCATGGGGTGGTGCCACATGCTCGAGCCGGGTCAGATTGATTCCGTATTCCGACACGTCATCGAGGTCATTCTGCAGGACCTCTGGTAATTGCAGCGACTCCAGTGGATACATATCAAACCACTTCTGAGGTGCATACTGCGGCACGTGCGGGCGGTAGAATCCAACAGCGAGGAAACGCGGTTTGTCTTGTTTCTCTTTGAGCTCATCAACGGCCCAGGCGGCGATCTTGTGATCCGGCATCTGTTCGTCTCGCTCCGGATAAACCCCCCAGTCCCACAACCTCACGCCTGGAAAAGTAGTGAGCTTCTTTTTAGGGTAAGGAGCAAAACCACCAAACGAGCCGGCCCAGTTGGGAAGATATCTCTTGTTCTGATGGCCGTGGAAAATCTTGCCGGCTCCCAATACGTTATAGCCATCCTGCTCAAAGCGTTTTGGCATCAGTGTGCTTTCCTTTGCGACAGGTGAGGCGGCTAAATCAGGACTTAAAAAGTAAACCCCGGACGTGCTCGGATAGAGCGAGGTCATCATGCTGGCCCGCGAGGGGTTGCACACGGGTGACTGGCAATGAGCGTTGTTGAAGAGCACCCCCCGTGCCGCGAGCCGATCAATGTTCGGCGTCTTTGCCTGCGGGTGCCCGCCCATGCAGCCGATCCAGTCATTGAGGTCATCGATGGCGATGAGCAGGACATTGGGTTTGGCGGTGTCAGCTGCCTTGGCAGCAGCCTCTCCAGCGAAGGCAGCCGCGCTGAGGCAGGCAAGGATGAGCGTCAGGCTTCGTTTTTTCATATTTACAGAGTCTATTCGTAGAATCTACTACGGGTTTACCCAGCTAAAAATTGCGGATCAGGTAGTTATTTGCGCGGCTCCTGCATTGGGTCATGGCGTCGGTATCATCTGTGTTTTACATGCATACATTCCTCCCGTCATGCCTGGCAATCCTAGCGTCCTCGCGCCTTTGTATGAGTTGGCCGCGCAGCGGCACCCTAAAAAATGAGGATGAAAGTAATGAAAAAAATCAGATAATTTCTGCGTTTCCATAGGGGTGACTATCGCGCTACAGCGCGCCAATGATGGGCTCATAAAATGAGGCCGCTTCAGTGATCAGAGAATAAAAGCTCCGCCTTTCTTTTCGCTGATGCTAAAACCATGGACAAAACAATGATCCTATTACCGCGTAAGATCTTTTATCCAGCCATATCTGCATTCCTCAGTGTGGTGGCTGTGAGTGAGACGGTGGCCGAGAGCTCCAAGAATATGAGCCCCAGGGAATTGGAGTTTTTTGAGAGTAAGATTCGCCCAGTGCTCGCCGAGTCCTGCTACGAATGTCACAACAGCGTAGACAAGAAGAAGGGCGACATCGCCTTGGACTGGAAGGACGCCTTGCTCGATGCTGACATCATCGTCGCCGGCAAACCCGAAGAGAGCGATCTCATCGCGGCCATTTCACATGATCCGGATTTCGAAGCCATGCCATCCAAGGCGCCAAAACTCTCTCCGGTCACCATTCAGCAGTTTAAAAAGTGGATTAAGATGGGGGCACCCGATCCGCGCACCAAGAAGCCGACCAAGGCCGATCTCGAAGCCCAAGTGGACTGGCCTTCCATCCGCGACCGCCGAGCGCAGTGGTGGTCTTTCCAACCACTCAAAAAGATCACGCCACCAGTGGCCACCGACCAAGAATGGAACACCCATGCCATTGACCGCTACATCTACGCTGGCCTCAAAGCCAAGGGCCTCGAGCCTCAGGCTCAGGCCGACCCCGCCACTTTAGCACGCCGCGCCCACCTCATCCTCACCGGCCTGCCGCCCTCACCAGAAACAGTGGAGGCTTTCGTCGCCGATTCCAGTGATACCGCTTACGAAGTCCTCATCGACAAGCTCATCGCCTCGCCCCGGTTTGGTGAACGCTGGGCTCGCCATTGGATGGACTGGTATCGCTACGCCGAAACCCACGGCAGTGAGGGCGACCCTCCCGTTCCTTACGCTCATGTTTACCGTGACTATCTAATCCGCGCGCTTAACACCGACGTGCCCTACGACCAACTCATCCGCGAGCAACTCGCCGGCGACCTTCTCGAAAAGCCACGGCTCAACGATCAACTCAAGCTCAATGAGTCCATGATCGGGCCCGCCCAACTGCGCATGGTTCCCCACGGCTTTGGGGTGACCAACGCCTACGACGAGCAGATCACCTGGGTTGACAACCAGATCGACGTAGTCAGCAAGGCCATGCTGGGCCTTACCGTCTCCTGCGCGCGCTGCCACAACCACAAGTTCGATCCCATCAGCCAGCACGATTTCTACCGCTTCTACGGCGTGATGGTCAGCAGCCGGCCAACAGTGCGAAACATGGATACCGCTGAGCTTCAAGAGAAGCACCGTGAGCTCATTTTAAAATCAAAGCAAGCCATCCAAGCGGCCATTAGCGACCATTGGCTTAGCGATTTGAATGCCACCCAGGAACGCATTCTCAATTTCAAGCCTAAGAAACTCGAAGAGCCTGAGAAGCTTGGCGATCATGACCCCTTCGCCGCCTGGATCAAGGGCTCCAAGCTGGAGGGCGAGAAGCTCAAGAATCTTCTCGCCCAGCACAGCAATGGCCACCGTGCCCGCCTGATCCACAACGAGAAAGCGCGCAACGAAGCCGCCTTCCACCTCGACTTCCGCGACCCGAACAATGCGGGCCAATGGTTCTCCATCGGCAACGGCATGAAGGATGCCATCAGCAAGGCAGGCGCCTTCGCTGTGGCCGCCGAAGGCGGTCAGGCTCTCACCGGCATTTACCCCGCCGGCATCTATTCCCATCTGATTTCGGACAAGCACAGCGCGGTCCTCAACACTCTCTTCCACGAGGCTCAGGGCAAGGTGAACACGGTGCGCGGCATGGGCAACAAGGCGGTCAGCCGCTTTGCCATGCGTAGCTATCCATTGAACCATAGAGGGCTCCATCCGGTGGGCAACATGACCAACGAGCTCACTTGGCGAAAGATCGGAAAATATGATTACTGGAATGGCGAAAAGGGTTATCACGAGATTGCCACCAATAGCGACCGGGCCTCCCGCCCCGGCCAAGGTCGCTCCTGGTTCGGCGTCCTTGAGATCATTTCAGGTGACCTCTCACCCAAGGAAACTGGAGCTCCTCTGGCGGCTTGGCATCCCGACAGCGCGTCTATCCAGACCCGTGATCAACTTCTTCAGGCTTACCGGGAGGGTCTAAAGGCCGCCGTTGAAGCCTGGAAGGCGGGCAAGGCTAACGATGACCAAGCCATTCTACTCAACGCCGCTCTGCGCCACCAGTTCCTCGCTCACAAGATTTCTGATCTTCCCGCTGGGCTGCGCCGCATGATTGCCAAGCATCGCAAGCTCGAAGCCGAGATCCCTCAGCCGCGCCGCGTGGCTGGTGTGATGGACGCTGAGATCTGGGACCAACCCAACCTTACCCGTGGTGATCCACGCAAGGAGGAGGAACCGGTCATCCGCGGCTTCCTCGAGGTGTTCCCGGGCGAGGATTATCCTGCCGATGCAAGTGGTCGCCTACAACTCGCTGAAGACATCCTGCGCGAGGATAACCCGCTGACTTCACGCGTCATCGTTAACCGCTTGTGGCACCATGTCTTTGGCAGTGGGCTGGTCACCTCTACCGACAACTTCGGCCTGATCGGTGAGAAACCCTCCCATCCCGAACTGCTGGACTATCTCGCGCTCTCGCTGCGCGAGTCCGATTGGTCACTGAAGAAATCCATCCGCTCCATGGTGCTGAGCCGAACCTTCCGCTCCGCAAGCACGACGGACGAGAAAACCAGCGAAGTCGATCCGCTCAACCGCCAACTTTCCTTCTACCCGCCGCGCCGCATGCAGGCTGAGTCCATCCACGATGCTCTCCACTTCGTCGCCGACAACCGGATCGGCAAGCGGGTCATGCACGAGAAGGTGGTGCGTAATGCCATCAACCCCTTTCTCTCCACCTTCAACTTCCCGACCCCAACCACCACCGTCGGCAAACGTGACCTCACCAACGTGCCCGGCCAAGCGCTGTTACTGCTCAACGGGCCCACGGCCAATCACTGCGCGGATCGATGGGCCAGGCGAATCGTAGGCAACGGCCAGCTCAAGTCCGACGAAGAAAAGATCACCCGCATGTATCGCGAGTCTTACTCGCGACCACCCACCGAGTCCGAACTGCAAAGTTGCCTCAACTTCCTCGCCGGAGGGACCGAGCAGAAAGATGTCGGAAACCCTTGGCAACGCCTCGCCCACGCCCTCTACAATACTAAGGAGTTCATCTATGTCCGCTGAATCATACAATCGTCGCCTCTTCCTCAAGCTCGCCGCCTCCGGCCTGAGTGGCTTCACCCTTTCCAGTCTGGTCAACAAGGCTTCAGCCTCAACCTCAGGTATCTGGACTCCGCAACTAGATCACCGACCCAAGGCCAAGTCCGTGATCTTCCTCTATATGTCTGGGGGCTTTTCCCACGTTGATTCCTTCGACCCTAAACCGATGCTCAACAAGATGCATGGCAAGCCCATGCCAGTGCCCGTTGAGCGCACCCAGTTCGATAACAATGGCAACATCATGGCCAGCCCATGGGAGGCAAATCGATATGGCCAATCCGGCATTGAGATGACCAACATGTTCCCGCATATTGCCGAAATGGCCGATGACCTCTCTGTGGTACGCTCGATGACTGCCAAGTTCAGTGAACACGCCCAGGGCAATTTCTTCATGCACACCGGGTTTCCCTTCCTCGGCTATCCAAGTGCGGGCGCTTGGGTCGATTACGGCTGCGGCACCAGGAACCCGAACTTGCCCGGCTACGTCATCCTTCAATCTAAGAACGCGGGCACACCCCACGGTGGTGTCAGCCTCTTTGGCAACGGCTTCCTGCCCGCCAACCATCAGGGCTCCGTCTTTAATATTTCAAACGATCAAGCGGTGCCCCACATCTCACCTTCCCTACTCAAACAAGAGCAGCGCCGCTCGCTGGATTTCATCCACAGCCTTGATCGCCAGTTTGCGGATCGCACCGCCGCTCACGACGCCGTGCAGGATTCTATCAAAAACGCCGAGACGGCCTATCTGATGCAAGAAGCCGTGCCTGAGCTCACTAGCATCAAGAACGAGAGCCAGGCCACAAAAGAGATGTATGGCATCAACGATAGCGATCCCAAATTCGCCGAGTATGCGCGCCAATGCCTTATGGCCAGGAGGCTTGTCGAGCGTGGCGTGCGCTTTGTGGAACTCTCCTGTTGTAGCTACAAGGTGGGTGGTGGCAATGTCGCCAACCCATGGGACCAGCATGGCGATTTGGAAAAAGGCCACCGCGTGATGGCGCGCCAGGTTGACCAACCCGTGGCAGCCCTGCTTAAGGATCTCAAACAACGTGGCCTCCTCGATGAAACCCTCGTGGTCTTCACGGGTGAGTTTGGTCGCACCCCCTTCTCACAGGGCAGCAAAGGCCGCGACCACAACCCCATGGGCTTCAGCCTGTGGATGGCCGGTGGCGGTATCGCCGGTGGGCGTGTGTTAGGAGCCACCGACGAGTTCGGCTACCGCGCCACGGAAAAAGTCGCCAGCGTCTATGACCTATGGGCCACCGTGCTGCATCAGCTCGGCATCAACCATGAACGCCTCACCTACCGCTGGAGCGGACGTGACATCCGCCTCACCGACGTCCACGGCCATGTGTGGAATGAGCTACAGGCTTAATACCAGTTGAAAAGTCATCTTACCGTAATGAAGGGTTTTTGATGTTGGGTGAAAAAAGTCAGCGGAGCTGGGCGACGCAAAGCATGAATGAACCCTTTCCGTGGGTTTCAACCCACGGATGAGCAGGATGAGAAAAATCACGTCGCGTAGCGACCGCTTATAACCAAGAACCAAGAACAGCCGCCGCAGGCGGCTTACTTCAACTAAATCCGCATCGCGGATTTCTTAGCGCCTCAGCGTCTTTGCGTGAGTTCCTTTTTTTTATCACGCCATCCGCCTGCGGCGGACGCAAAGA
>CBFHPA010000076.1:0-6112 GCA_965657565.1 Oceaniferula sp. | reverse complement strand
TCCTCACCAAAGCAGACCCGCCCACCCGCATGATCTACCAACTCTGGGGCAAGCCGGGAAAGAGATGGGCGCTCAGCTTGGGGGACTGGAAACTTGTCCACTACGGCAAGAATGAACCCAGGCAATCCGACTGGCATCTTTACGATCTCAACAAAGACGCCAAAGAGTCCAAAAACCTCGCCAGCAAACATCCCGAAAAAGTCAAACAACTCCACCAGATCTTCGTCAACGAACGCGCCAAGGACCGTAAAACAAAATCCAATCTCTAACAATAACATCACACCATGAAATTCGGAATCATAGGAGCAGGCATGATCGGCCGCTTCCACGCTCAAGCCATCCGCGATATGAGCGGCGGATCCCTGCACTCCATCCTCGACCGCAATGAGGATCGCGCCAGTGAACTCGCCGAAGAGTTTGGTGCCACAGCCTACACCGACATCGATGCCTTCCTCGCGGACCCGGAGCTCGAGATTGTGACCGTGGGGACCCCGAGTGGAGCCCACCTTGATCCAACTCTGGCGGCTCTTAACGCCGGCAAGCACGCCATAGTCGAGAAACCCCTGGAAGTCACCACCGAGCGCATCGACCAGCTCATAGACGCTGCAGCCACCAATGGCAAGACCCTCGCCTCCATTCTCAATCGCCGTTTTCACCCAGGCATGGATGCCTTCAAAAAAGCAGCGGATGGAGGTCGCTTCGGCATTCTCACCAGTGCCTCCGCCTACATCAAGTGGTATCGTGACCAGGCCTACTATGATTCCGCCGGCTGGCGTGGCACCTGGGCTCTCGATGGTGGCGGTGCGCTGATGAATCAGTCCATCCACACGGTTGACGCCCTGCTCTACCTCGCCGGCCCCGCCAAGCGGGTTTCGGCCAATACCACCTGCCTGGCTCACGAACGCATCGAGGTTGAAGACCACTGCGTTGCCATCATCGAATTTGAAAATGGAGCCCGTGGAGTGATCGAGGCCTCCACCTGCAGCTGGTCCAAGGATGGTCACCCCGCGCGCGTCCAACTTGCTGGCACGGAAGGTTCTGTCTTTCTCGCTGACGAAGCCTTTGAGATCTGGGACTTCAAAAATGAACAAGCCGAAGATGCCGAAATACAGCGCACCATGATGAAAGGTCAAGAAGCAGGCCTCGGTGCCAATGACCCTACCGCCATCAACACCTACCAGCACCAGCGCAATTTCGAAGAAGTGGTTCAAGCAATTGCCGAAAACCGCGAACCCAGCACCTCGGCCGCGGAAGCCCGCAAGTCGGTGGAGCTCATCCAGGCCATTTACCAATCGGCTCAAAACGACGGCGTCTGGGTCGACCTCTAATGATCATAAGGCATGGCGACCTCTCGACCAAAACTCAGCCAGCAGTGGCATCCTAAAAAATGAGGATACAACAGCTGTATGTTTTCCCGTTTTTTGGCGTATATATATAAAGGTCTCAAATGAAATCCATCCTCAGCAAAACTCTCTATCCCTGTCTAGGGATACATTTAGCGCTAGGCATCTTTCTGCCGAGCCCCTGCCTCGCTGAGGAGCTTGATTTCAACCGTGACGTGCGCCCGATCCTCTCGGACAAATGCTTCTTCTGCCACGGTCCTGATTCCAAGCACCGCGAAGCCGGTCTGCGCTTGGACATTGCAGAGGGTGCCTATACCAAGCTCAAGGAAACAGGCAAGACTGCCATTATTCCAGGGGATCCCGAGCAAAGCGAATTCATCATCCGCATTCTCGACAAAGAAGATCCCATGCCTCCTGTGGAATCGCACAAATCCCTCAAGCCCAAGGAAATTGAAATCCTCAAGCAATGGATCAAGGAAGGTGCCGTCTACGAAGACCCATGGGCCTACGTGGCACCCGTGAAGCACCCGGCTCCCAAGGTGAAAAAATCCGACTGGCCCACCAATTGGGTGGATCACTTTGTGCTCGCGCGCCTGGAGCAACAAGGCCTCGCCCCATCCGCTGATGCTGACCCCGTAACCCTGGCACGCAGGCTTTCCTTTGACCTGACCGGCCTACCTCCCGAGCCCAAACTGGCCGCCGATTTCAAGGCAAAGAAAATCAGTTATGAGCAGCTGGTTGACTCCCTGATTGCCTCCCCGCACTTCGGTGAGCGCATGGCCATCTACTGGCTCGACCTGGTGCGCTTCGCCGACACCGTCGGCTACCATGGAGATCAGGACCACAACATCTCGCCCTACCGGGACTACGTCATCAAGGCCTTCAACAACAACACCCCTTTTGACCAGTTCACCCAAGAGCAGCTCGCCGGAGACCTCTTGCCCAACCCGACTACTTGGCAGAAAGTCGCCTCCGGCTACAACCGCCTGCTGCAGACCTCGCACGAGGGCGGCATCCAAGCCAAGGAATACAATGCCATCTATGCTGCTGACCGGGTGCGTAATGTTTCGGAAGTCTGGATGGGTGCCACTGTCGGCTGCGCCCAGTGTCATGACCATAAATACGATCCCTACACCATCAAGGATCACTACACCATGGCCGCCTTCTTTGCCGATATTCACGACAAGGGCTACACCGGCAACATACTGCCCACGATTCGACCACCAGAGATGGTCGTCTTCAGTCCTGAGCTTCAGCCCAAGGCAGACCAGCTTGAGGCGGCAATGGCCAAGATCGTACCACGCCATGCTCAAGACCGGCTCAGCCACTTGGAGCTGCTACGCAGCAAATGGACTGGCCAGTTGAAGGGGTTAAAAAATGCCAAGCAAAAAGCCGCTCTGCAGGCAAGGATCAGCGATGCCGAGCAGAAGATCGCTGAGATCGTACCGCAAGAAAAACTCAACGCATTCCACCACCTGCGCAAGCAACACCAGAAACTCGCAAAGCAAGGCCGAAGAACCATGATCACCCTCGCTGAGGAACCACGCACCATGCGCATCCTGCCCCGGGGCAACTGGCAGGACGATAGCGGGGAAATCGTGACCCCTGCCATTCCGGAATTCATGGGCAAGCTGGAACTCCCCAAAGGCCAGCGGGCCACCCGCCTGGACCTTGCCAACTGGCTGACCGATCCCGCCAAGGGCAGCGGAGCACTCACCTCCCGCGTCTTTGCCAACCGTTTCTGGTATCTCTTCTTTGGCCGCGGCATTTCATCCTCCCTCTCCGACTTCGGCGGCCAGGGCCAAGCTCCGGTCAACCCCGAGCTACTCGATGCTCTAGCTGTGGCCTTTTACGAATCCGGCTGGGATGTGAAAGCACTCGTCCGCCTGCTGGTCACCAGCCGTGCTTACCGGCAATCCTCTCTGGCCACGGCCGAGATGCTCGCGCGAGACCCTGCCAACGCTTTGGTTGACCGGCAGACCCGCTACCGCCTGCCCGCCGAGCTGATCCGGGACAACGCCCTTTCCGTCAGTGGGCTTCTCGTCGATGAGATCGGTGGTAGCAGCGTCAAACCCTACCAGCCCGCTGGCTACTACCGCCACCTGAACTTCCCACCGCGTAAATACGAGCAACACAATGACCCCAGACAATGGCGCCGTGGCCTCTACGTTCACTGGCAGCGCATGTTCCTGCACCCGATGATGAAGGCCCTTGATGCTCCCAGCCGCGAAGAATGCATCGCGGAGAGAGCCCGCTCCAACACTCCCAATGCCTCACTGGTATTACTCAATGACCCGACCTTCGTGGAAGCCGCGCGCAACTTCGCCCAGCGCATCGTTACTGAAGGTGGTGACTCCTTCGAGCAGCGCATTGTCTTTGCTTACCAGCAGGCCCTGAACCGCACTCCGGACACCGAGGAAAAAGCCATCTTCCGGCAACTATTTGATGACACCCGTGACCAGTATGACCAGGCTGAAAAGGAAGCCGGCCAGCTCAGCACCTCCGGCCTCAGCCCGGCCGCCAAGGAAATCAAACCCGTCGAACTCGCCTCCTGGACCGCCGTTGCCCGTGGCCTGTTCAACCTCTACGAATTTACTTACCGGAACTAAATGACGATGAACTTCAACCAAACAAGACGCACCTTTCTCGGCCAGGCCGGACTCGGCCTTGGCTCAGCAGCCCTTTCCTCCATCATGGGGATTCGATCTGCCTCCGCGGCGTCAGACATTTACCCATCCTCTCCTCACTTTGCCCCCAAGGCGAAGCGGGTCATCTTCCTGTGCATGGCGGGAGGTCCCTCGCATCTGGAAACCTTCGACTACAAACCCGAGCTCGACCGCCTCGACGGCAAAGCAATGCCGGAGTCCTTCACCAAGGGGCAACCCATCGCCCAGCTGCAAGGCAAGGAGCTCAAGGTCCTCGGTCACCAGGCCAAGTTCCGCCCCCATGGCCAAAGTGGTCTGATGGTTAGCGACTACCTGCCATGGACCGCTAAGATGGCGGATGACATCACCGTGATCAAATCCATGGTCACTGAGCAGATCAACCATGACCCGGCCCACACCTTCATGAATACGGGCACGGCCATTAGTGGTCGCCCCTCCATGGGCGCCTGGGTCAACTACGGCCTCGGCTCGCTCTCCCAAAATTTACCAGGCTTTGTCGTTCTCTCCAGTGTCGGCGGGCGCAACCCACAACCGATCGCATCCCGCCAGTGGTCAGCAGGATTTCTCCCCAGCCGCTATCAGGGGGTGGAGTTCAACGCCGCTGGCGACCCCGTTCACTACCTCAGCCGGCCCAAAGGGGTCAGCATCAAGCAACAAGACGAGCTGATCAAATCCATCATCCAGCTCGACAAGAAAAAGCTCGGCCAGATCCATGACCCCGAGATTGAGACCCGCATCGCCGCTTACGAAATGGCATTCCGCATGCAAACCTCCGTTCCTGAACTCATGGACATCTCTGATGAGCCACAGAGTACGCTCGAGATGTATGGTGCCACGCCCGGGGACGGCTCCTACGCGTCCAACTGCCTGCTCGCCCGCCGCCTTGCCGAGAAGGGCGTTCGCTTCATCCAGCTCTACCACCGCGGCTGGGATCATCACGGTGACCTCGATAAATACATGAAGGTCTGCTGTGAACACACCGACCGCGCCACCTGGGCCTTGCTCAATGACCTCAAGCAGCGTGGCATGCTCGAAGACACCCTGATCGTCTGGGGCGGCGAATTCGGTCGTACCCCAATGTATCAAGGCAGCAAAGGTGGCGCCGGACGCGACCATCACATCAAAGGATTCTCCATGTGGATGGCAGGTGCCGGCATGAAACCTGGCATGAGCTACGGCGAGACAGATGAGCTCGGCTACAGCGCGATCAAGGACGTGGTCAACGTCCGCGACCTACACGCCACCATGCTCCACCAACTCGGTCTCAACAGCAACCGCTTCACCTACCCCTTCCAGGGCCTTGACACCAAACTCACCGGGGTTGAGCCTGCCAAAGTCATCAAGGGCATCCTCAGCTAATCGCCATCATCAACGCGGCTCCATTGATTCAATCACGGTTCCATCGTTCCTGATAAAGATCGCCTCGACCTCGTTTTGCTTCGCCCAGGCAAGGCCAACCTCACAGCCCATCACGTAGAGGGCGGTAGCGAGCGCGTCCGCGTCGGTGTTAGACGGGGCAATCACGGTGCAGGATAACAAGTTATGCTCAGGAACCTTTCCCGTGGCAACGTTCATGATATGACCCTCTTTGAAATACTGCCCTGAAGTCGCCATGGAGGTGTTATTAAGCAACACCCGTGGCCCCTTGATATGTGAATGGGAGGGCGGAATGTAAATGCCCACCTTCCACGGCTCGGCCTTCGCGTTGTTCCCACGGGCTTTAACTTCACCCCCAATCTCCACCAGGAAATCCTGAATCTCGAGTTCCTCATGCAGATAAGCAGCAATGCGATCCACCGCATAACCCTTCGCAATAGCGGACAGATCGATACCCTCGCCACGGTGATGAATATCAAAAGCTCCACCAGTGCGGACTTTGATTTCCTCTGCACGTTTGATGAGCTCTTTCAATTCCGCAGAGAGCTCGAATTCATCTTTTACCAGCGCACGATTATAACGTGATATTTCGGAGTCAGCTTTCCAAGTAGACGCGATCTTATCAATGCGTTGCAGACGCTTTTCCACCTGCGCCTGCATCGCCGCGGCATCCATACCTAGCTGCTCATGAGCGTGATACTGCACCTGATAGCGGGTGCCGAAGAT
>CBFHPA010000075.1:0-6498 GCA_965657565.1 Oceaniferula sp. | reverse complement strand
CCCTTTGGTATCTGCCCATGAGATACGCACGCTTCCCGCAGCCCCGGGCACGGCTCCCCGCATGTCGGCAAGTGTTTTACCCTCGGGCAGCTGCTCTGCCATGCTGAGAGGCCCACGGTTTTTTTTATCCCGCTTGGCTGGCCGGATGAAGTCCGCACCGTTATGGTTTGGTTGGGCATTTTCGGTCAGGCGGGTCCAGATGAGGGCGGTGGTTTGATCCACCTCACCGATTTTAATCCCGTTGGTCTGGTGGACTTCAGCGGTGGCTGTTGAGGCCAAGACCGTGAAGCACAGGGCGAATGTATGCAGAGACCTAATGCTCAGAGTCGTTTAATTTTCAGATTACGGAACCATGCCGGGTCTTGGTGATCCTGGAGCAGAATTGGGCCCTCCCAGCTGCCGAAGCCCTCGTTCTTATTCTTATAGTGGCGCTTACTGTATTTGCTCTTATTGAATCGAGTTTTCCAGTTCTCACTGCCGTACTCGATCTCAACAACTTTCACGCCATTAAGCCAGTGCTCGATGTGGCTACCCTTGGCTACAATGCGCCCATGGTTCCACTCGCCCACCGGTTTGAGCGGTTTGTCATCAGGAGCGGCAATGATCTCATACATGGAGGCAGCGCGGTGATTGTCGATTTTGCGGTCACGGTGATCAATGTCATCGAGCACCTGGTACTCCAGACCGAGGCTACCCTTGGTGCGGTATTTGACTCCGCTGTTGCCGGCCTTAGAAATTTTCCACTCAAAGCTGAGCTCGAAGTCTTTATATGATTCTTTGGTGATGATGTCGCCACCTTTGGAATGCCGGTGAATAATACCGTCCTCGATCTTCCAGCCTTTATCCACAGGCCCGCCCTTGACGGTGGTCCATGCGGAGAAATCGCCAGAGGCAATGAGGTCGGTGGCGTTTTCCGTGGAGGGCGTTGCGGCTGCTTGAGACTTGCCGCGCAATTCCGCCTCGGTCCATGGGGCCGCTCGGTCGGCATTTTTTTCACGGTAAGTTTTGACCTGATCAGCAGAGATAGCTTCCGCCTTGTTGCCCCAGGCGTTACGCACGTAGGTGAGAGCGTCGGCGAGTTGCTGGTCCTTAAGGAAACCGTGCCCTGGCATCACTGGGGGAATATTCTTGGCGAGTTTACCATTGATGTGGATGGGGCCGGAGAGACCGTGCACGGCTACGCCAATCAGAGTGCCAGACTCACCAGTGACCCAGTCGCTCTTGACGAGGGTTGGAGCAATGTTGGCCATTCCGTTGCCATCAGGCTGGTGGCAGGCGGCGCAGAATTGGCCGTAGGTTTTTTGCCCCTCAGTGTAGGATTTTTTCAAGGCACTGTCTTTTTTAACCCACGTTGCGACTTTGTCTTTATAGACCCCGCTGCTGCGGTTTGGGTAACCCTTGGTGATGAGAGTTTTTGCGTAGTTGGCTAGCACGGAGACATTGCTCTTGCTGAGCTTTTCAGCACTAGCTTTAAGCTCAGTAGGGAAGGTGGCGTCGCTGCCTGCTGCTTCACCTGCGAGGCGCAGGGCCGTCATTTTGACAAACCAATCTTCGTCTGCAAGGTTGCTGCTAATGATGTCCCCGTCGAGTGAGTCGAGCCCTGCCAAGGCCCACATGGCGTGTGGCTTTGCCTTCGGGCTGCCTTCGCTCGCCAGTTTGACCAAGTCAGCGACGAGGTCGGTGTGCTGCTCTTCGACGATGCGCTTTTGAGAATGGAGCCGCCACCAAAGGTATGGATGAGAGAGCCCCTCAATAAGTCCCTGAGGTGCTGCCACTGGCTGGTGATCCTCGGGCACCACGCGCCAGATGCGTCCCTTGCCGATGTGCTTGTCGAGCTCGCGCTCCTCCGACTGGCGGCGTAGGTAAGATGTCAGGAACAACTTGTCCTGAATGATGCCTCGGTTCATATCAACAATGTAGAGGCAGCCGTCAGGACCAAAAGACCCGTTGACCGGGCGGAAGCGCTCATCGGTGCTGGCGAGGAACTCGCGCTTGGTCCATGTTTCATCCGAGTAAACCAAGTGCTTGTATTTGGATGTGGCGGGCATAGGTGCATTCGGCTTGAACGCACCGACGGTGTTGGATGCCGGGCTGAATCCGAAGATTGTTCCCTGCCATTCTTCGCCATAAGCGCCATCACTATGCACGGCCAGTCCACTGCAGGCGGTGACACGTTTGATACGACCGTCATTCAGGATCATGCCTGGTCGATAGCCGCGGTTGACTGCGGTGTTGGTTCTGACGGCGAAGACTTCGTTCGTCGGGGCCCCTACTTTAGCATACTGTTGGTCATAAATCTCGGAGTCAGATTGAAACCAGACGCTATTAGAGTTGTAATAGAGTCGTCCGTGAGCATCCGAACCCATGCCCCACTGGCCGCGAGGCTTGGTGTCCCCTTCGATGATTTGGCCGCCACGCCACTGAAGACGGCGCTGGGACTTGGAGTTATACATCCAGTTATCAATGGCGAAGTGCAACCCGTTCTCCGCGTGTTCGATGTTGTTTGGTGCCGCGGTGGCAAAATCAATTAGTGGGGTGCGTTTGTCCGCAACCAGATCTCCGTCCGTATCCTCGGCAAAGATCAGCTTGCCATTGCCCATCGATACCAGAGCGCCACCCTTAACAATCGAAACACTGCGTGGGTTGACAACCTTGTCGAGGAATGTGGTTGCCTTGTCCATGCGGCCGTCACCATCGGTGTCTTCGAGCACCTGAACGCGGCTGATGGGATCATGCTCACCGGTGCCGGCAGCATTCATCATGTAGGACTGGAACTCGCACACCCAGAGCCGCCCCTCGAGATCAAACTCGGCAAACACCGGGTCCTTGATCATCGGTGATTCAGCAACCAGTTCGACCCGGAAACCCGGTGCCACCTTAAAGCCCTTGGCGGTTTCATCAGGAGTCAGAAAGGGAGCGGGATTGGGGGCCCACTTGCGCCAGTTGGTGGAGCTGAGCAGATCCTTGTTTTTTTCTTTTTTGTCGCCATTTTGTGCTAACGAGAGCGTGGGAAGCAGCAGACTGGTTAGAATGACGGTAGAGATGCTGTATGTTTGAAATCTTTTCATAAATAGCACACAAATGTTAGCACATGGCTCATTGAGGTGAATTGTTCATTTGCGACGTTATCGTTTACATTAAACCACCTCATGTCAGCCGAGGGGGGCTTGAATTTTGCCGGCGAACATCGATATTTATTTACGACCCGATGATTTGCATTCTTACACCGAACATAAAAAAGCCCCCGAGCTGAGGCTCGGAGGCTTTTGGAATTTTGAGTCGACTCGAAGATAATGTTCGGCCAGGTGCTTAGCATGCGTTTATCGCTTGCGGCGCATGCAGAAGGCGAGTCCCCCGAGGCCGAGCAATGCTGTGGAGGACGGCTCGGGAACTGCAAGGGTGAGATTGTCGAAGTTGCGTGTTGATAAATTATAGGTCTCTACTCCGATATATAAAGCTCCGTTGCCTGTGTCACCGGCAGTGAAGTCCTGTCTCTCTGTGCCACCGGTGGTGTTGAGCCAGGTGAAGCCACTGCCATCATCAAAGGCGGCAGCGAATTCATTGTCTGAGGCACGATAGAGATAGAGTGTGACTGAGCCTGCATCCACGTAGAATGAGTTATCAAAATTGATGGTGGAGCCGCTCCCGTCGGTATAATTTTTTGCTTGGAACGTGCCGTTAAGCTCCCAATTCAATCTGACTCCATCCTCACCAGCCGTATTGGCCGCACGTGTTGTTGTAGAGGCACTCAAATAAACATCTTTAGAGCCTGAAATATCGATACTGTTCGCAGAATTTATCGAGCATCTTCGAACGGCCCGATTTGAACCATGACCGGTAGCGTTGCCCCAGACGCGGCAACATCTCTTCTCGTATAGGTTGACTCATCAGCATGCCTTAAAAATTGCTGATGTTCAGCCTTCAAAAATAGTTCTTGACGAAGAATCACGCCATATGTACGGTATTGCGCAATACATAATACGCAATACGCAATACATAATATCTATCTCTAATTGAATGGATAAGAGAGGTTATCTTTCCACTTTTCCCTCAAAACAAACAACAACACAAAGAAGTATTAATGAAAAAACTCATAATGTTACTGGTCGCTGCCTCCGTGATTTTCGCAGGATTCACCTATTTTGGTAAAGTCGCCGACAATGGTGAAGACCTCAGAGTGGTGCGAGGTCAGATCGTCGTGGATGGCAAAGGCATCCCTGGTGCCGTGGTGCAGGTGTTTCTAAGGGGTCAGAGATTGGAGACCCAGAAACCCATATTTGAAGTCTCTTGCGACGCGGCTGGGAAGTTCATTGCTGAGGTCGGTTCAGACGAATATCGCTTGGTCCCCCAGGCAGAGGGCTATCTGGCCAAGGAGGCCCTTGTTTTACTATCCGAGGCACCCAGTGAAATTTCGGAGCAAGTCCTTGAGGTGTTTCCATCCATTAATTTGTTCGGTGAAACCATTTTTGACGGCGCGCCTTTAACCGGGGTCGAGATCATCGTCAGCCCAACGCATCATTTCGGGAGCAAACGAAACACCGCAGTTCGGGGAGTGATGGTCGAGTCAATCTGGCGAAGGACAACGGTCTCGGATGAAAAAGGTGCGTTCCAACTGTTGGTGCCCAAGGGGAAGGCGGAATACAGAATAGAAGGATGGAAAGACGGCTACAAACTTTCCAAGTCAGTCACAGCCAGGCCCGATCAATCTCCTATCATTTTGCCATTTGAATTGAAGAAAGAGAAGGGCGAATATTTTCAAGGAATCATCCGAACCCCGGAAGGGCAACCCTTAGCCGGGGCCAAGATATACGGTGCGCCGAGCAATGCGGAGGCAACCAGTGGACCGGACGGTAAATTTCGCTTGGGGCCGGTCGAAGAAGATTACTTTTATCCTCGTTTTTGTGTGGCATGGAAAGAAGGTTACGCTCCAAACCATGTTGAATTGGATTTTAAGCAGTCCGATAAGCTGATTGAACTTAAGGTAAAAAGGGCATTCAGCATTCAAGGATCGCTTGTCGATGCAAAGGGCAAGCCAATCCCGAACGGAAATATTCGACTAAGGCGTGGACCAAATATCGAGATCGCAGATAACTCCTCGAGGGTGAGGACCTTGTTCGGATATATCAGGCCGCGGACTGACGATCCGCGGGAGTATGGAGCTCTCGAGTGGTTGAAGAGCGATGACGAGGGGCGTTTCCGTTTTGACCACCTCCCTCAAGGGGAGTATCTACTTACGTATGAGCCCGACGGTCTTTGGTTTAATTATGTATCTAAGCCTGCAGCTTTGGTCAAAGCGCAGGCAGGCGCAGAGGCTGTGATTTTGCAAGCTGGTGAATTTCATGGCTCGGTGGTGACAATACGTGGTCGAGTCACAGATCGAGTTTCTGGTGAACCTCTCAAAGGGGTGAAGGTTGATGTAGGCGAAGTTGAGCGAACGCGTTCGGGCCATACTATTCATAGCGTGGAGGAGGTTTTGAGCAATGAGAATGGCTACTTTGAATCCAAAAATTTAATTGAGGCGACCTCCTATCAGTTGGCTTGTGACCATGAAGGCTATGCCAAGGCGGAGTCAGAAGCGGACTACCTGGCCGGCGAATATGAGGTCAATTTTGCACTGTTGGAAGAGCGGCGCGTGGATGTGGAAGTTGTGGATGTGCGAGGCAAAGCCGCGGCGGGCGTCGAAATTGCAGTTAACAACCAAGGTGGTGAATCTTTATGGATTTGGACCGGCAATTCAGGTAGAACCCGAGCCTCTGCCGACGCCAATGGAAAGCTATATATATATGGCATGCCGGCAGAGACCATTACTCTGATGATAAGTCGAGATTGGGGAGACGGCCTCACTGAAGAAGAGCATGATCTTCGCCCGGCTGGCCCGCACCAGATTCGGATTCAACTTCCTCAGGCGATACCAGAGGAAACGCAATTGCTGACCATCAACTTCATCAATGAACAAGGAGCATCGGAACGCAACATTTCCACCGATTCCGATAAGGCATTGTGGGTGCGTGCCTTTGACGCCGATAATTTCCTCGTGGATTCCAAGCGGGTTTGGCGCGAAGGCAACAAGTGGAAGCGAATGTGGTTTAACCAAGTCGTCGGGGAGAGGACGGGCTCCGTCAGCCTATTGTTACCTAAATCGGGCGGCCGCATCGAAGTGGATGCCGACGGCTTTGAGAGTCGTTCACACATAATTTCAGCAGCAGATGGCGAAAATCCAAAGCAGCGGCAGAACGTCGTTCTGGTGCCTAATTAAATGGATAGAAAATCGCTTTTCCAGAGCACCATGTTTTCCTATGGCTCTTGCTAGAACACGAGGGTATATGTTTCACCAGCTTTGGTGCCAAAGTGGATTTGATTTTTCCCGTCACGGGTCTCGACCGCGTTGCCCTTGCTGTCCGTGATCGTTGCGTTCTCTACAGCGGGGTAGCTCAGAGCACAGTCGCCGCCTTTTCTGGATAAGATGGATGCTTCTGTGGCTTTGCCATCCTGCCATTT
>CBFHPA010000074.1:0-6591 GCA_965657565.1 Oceaniferula sp. | reverse complement strand
ACAACGGCTAACGACCCAGGCTTGGCTGCGGGCTTTGACTACTCGGGACTTGCCTATGGCGATTCGTATGGGACCACATTCATCATCGCCTCGGCGGATACCATCTCCGGTTTCGATGCCAGCCTGTTCACTCTGGATGACAGCGACTTTGTTAATGGTAAGCTCGATTGGAGCATCATTGAGAGTGGCACTGATCTCGTGTTTAGTGCGGTGTTCGTCCCCGAGCCAAGCTCTACAACTTTGCTCGGTCTCGGTGGTCTCGCCCTAGCCCTGCGCAGACGCAGGGCTTGAAAAAGCAGAAAGCAGCCACCGACAACCGAGTGGAACGATATGGACAGGGAGCATGGCGACCGTGTTGCGAAGCAGTGCACGCCGTGAGGCGGCGGGCATCAATGTCGGGGTGCCTGCGGCAAAAGTGGAAAGCAGAAATAGCCGCGTTGCTGCAGGCAAGACAGTCGGATTTGTTCATGAATTACCCCAGTTGGGTACATTCACATCCGCGGAATTCTCTGACATCGTGGTAAGCGTCACTCGCAACAGGTCTGCCCACAAATAGAAAATACGAACCATAAACATTACAATGAAACAAGGCCAACTCACACAACACATCCTCGGTCTCACGACCATTGCCACCCTGGCCACATTACCATTGCAGGCCGCCGTCGCTAGACGGCTCAAATAGCCGGAATTACACATTAAAAACACAATCATAAAGCGCAGCGAGCGCTGCCAAAAAAAACCATCCATAAATAGAACCACAAAAATAACCCCACAAAAATAAACCCATGAAAATAACATCACTCATTATTACAGCAATTCTTAGCACAGCATTAAGCGTGTCGGCTGCAGTTGTAGCCACTGAGTCGAAGCAAGGCACGGTATACACGGTATCAAGCACGGACCTTCTAGAGACATCGTCCACGGGGTTTACAGATACATTGACGTGGCGCTATACCGATCCTGGGACTCCTACTTTCTTGGCAGACGGGGATGGAGATCTCATTGCTACTCCAAATGTGCATGTCCGAACTGGCACGATCACCTTTGACCTGGATCTTGGTGTATATCTACAGGGTTATGATATTAACTCTATAGACACTTATTCTGGTCACACTGATGCAGGTCGAACTGATCAAGAATATATTGTTAGCTATTCGACCGTTACGGACCCCGGAACGTTTATCACGATCGCCACCATCGCAAAAAATGGAACCGATGTTTATGAGAAATGGTCTATCACTGAAGACACCACCGGAATCCTTGCGACGGGTGTGGCGAAAATTAAGTTTGATTTTTATTCAGATGATCGACAGCAGAACACAGGCGTTGGCTACTGGGAACTGGATGTGCTTGGTATCTCTACGGTTCCCGAGCCGTCTTCAGCCGCACTTCTCGGCCTCGGTGCCCTTTCGCTTGCCTTCAGGCGCAAGAGATAATCCTGTAGCCGAAAGAGCACCCCGATGGAGTCGGGGCTGCTTCGTCGCAAGAGGAGCTGATGGCGGCGAGTAAGCCGCAAAAGAATCGGATTACTCCATGGAATGGACTAGGGAAGTGCATTCACGTCGGAGAGGTATTTTGATGTAAACACACACGCAGCTGATTGCATAACAATCCGTAACTCACAGGATTCTGTCAGTTGGCTGGATAAAAAATGCTTCTCCGCTGTCCGTTCCGCTGCCCGGTCCGATACCCGGTAGCCAGCGAAAGCCTGTAGCGACCACAAGAATTAACAAACAGCACGAAATGATGATAACATCGCTCAATAAAGAAGACTCACAACGAACGAAGCGCCTGTCCAAAAGAGAAAATCAAGTCATTGCCTTGCTTGCCGAGGGGCTTTCCAAACATAAAATCGCAGAGTGCCTGAATATCTCAAAGTCTACCGTAGCTACCCACGTGAAGCACATCTACGTAAAACTCAATGTCTCGAATGCTCACGGCGCTATCGGCAAAGCCTTCCGGAATGGGCTCCTCAGCTAAGCCTCTATCCAGCGCAGCTGATGAACGATGGCTGATAAATGATGGCGGATCAAAATTCGCGTTCATTCGCGGTGATTGGTGACGGTGGGGCAACAAACCCGACAAAGCATCTTCAAAACCTGGATGCAAAAGAACGGGAGAAATAGATGAAATTACTAAAAAAACGATCTAACCCTACGGATGCGACCGCCTTGGGTCAACAGGCGACACCAAACAGTAAAAATAACGGCAGGTTTCCAGAAATCACGGAGAAGTGGGTGAATGTCTGATTTGCCCATTGATCCACCCCAAGGATTACATTGTCGCCAATGACATCCTGCTCTAGAGTCATCGAGTGTTCAGGCAAAAATCATTACAGCGACTTTGGATAACTTGGGGGGTAACCTGGGGGGTGACTTTGATGTCATCATTTGTGAGCGTGTCGACCGTCAAGGCGGGTGAAATCACCAACGGAGCGGATTGGAAAGACACCGCCGGCAAACCCATCTCAGCTCACGAGGGCGAGATCGCGCGCTTTGGCGATACCTTTTACTGGTACGGCAGTAGCTACGCGAACAACCCGCAGGGCAAGTTCCGCATGACCGCAGGCCCGGTCTGGAACGGGATGCGGGTCTATAGCTCCAAGGATCTTGTGAACTGGACCTACAAGGGGGTATGCCTGCCGCGTCCTGAGAGTGGTTTTGGCAAGGTGGGTGCCACGGGGCGGGGGCATGTGCTGTATAACGAAAAGACGAAGAAATACGTGATGTGGTATCGCTGGTTTGTGGCGATGCCGGCGTCGTTTCTCTGTGTTGCCACTGCGGATCACCCGGAAGGCCCGTTCACGCCACACGGGGCCCGGGAGATGGGTACGTCCACGGGCTTTGGCTCGGATATGAACGTGTTCCAGGATGAGGATGGCAAGGCTTACGTCATCTACTGTGACCACAACAAGCCCAATGCCGGCCCCGCCGGGCAGTGGCGCTACGCCATCCGCATTGACAGCCTCAGTGATGATTATCTAAGCAGCAACAGGGAAGGGGTTCTGGTTTTTGATCGAGGCTGCGAGGCACCTGCCATGGTCAAGCACCGTGGCAAGTATATCGCCGTCGCCTCTGGCGTGCATGGCTGGGCCGGCTCAGATACCAAGTGCGCCACGGCAGACAGCCCACTGGGAACATGGACCAAGCAGGCAGACATCAGTGAGCAGAGGACCTGGAGCTCCCAAGTGAGTGATCTCATTTACCTCAAGGAATCCGATATCGTCATGGCACTCTGTGACCAGTGGTGGATCCCTGATAAGGCGGACATTGACAAGTCACGCTATCTTTTCCTGCCACTGGATATCGATGCGAAAACAGGCCGGGTGAAGATGGAGTATCGGCAGACCTGGGATCCGCTGAAGCCAGCCAAGTGAGTTCTCTGACTGATCCTAACAAGAGCATGAGAAAATTATTGCTAAGCACCGTGCTGCTCGCCAGCACCCTGGCTCAGGTATCGGCTGACGAAGCACCCCTGCGACTAGAGAACCAGCGCATTGCGGTGGAGATTAACCGGCAAAGTGGTGCCGTGCGCTCGATCCACGATAAGGAGCAGGACGTGGTCTATGCGCAAACTGGTATTGGATTTGAAGTAGTGACGGAGAAGGGAACGTTCCGATCTGAGAAATCCACAGCTGTTCAAGCCAGTGTGGGACAGGTGAAGCTTGCTTTCACCGGAAACGGGCTGTCTATCATGCTGCATTACAGTCTGGGTGCAGGTGATCACTTCATCGAGAAATGGCTGACGATTAAGGCGGGCGATGGCAAACCGTATTTCCTTGAGAGCGTGGTGCTCGAAGACACAATAAGCGATGCCTTCTCAGAGATCCACTTCCACGATGACAACACGATCTGGCACTGCCCGATCAACTTGTTCTTGCGTGCTGAAAAGGGTGGCTGCTTTGCCGGGATCCAGTATCCCTACTGGGATTTGAAGCTACTGGAGCCAAAGGGCAAAAAGGGCGAGGGGGGTAATGAAGGCTTTCGCCTCGGCTACACGCCGAACTACCAAGTGGCGGCGGAGGAAGTCAACGTCAGCGAGAAGTACTTCCTCGGCGTTTACCGCAAGGAAGGAATCCAGCGCGTCTCGCAGGGTCCTTACCCGGGGCGGGGACGCTACCCTCTGATCAGCAAGTTCGGCGGCCTCAGCCAGCACTTCAAAGGCGGCATGCCCAACCCGGTTGAAGACGTGCCACTTGAAACGCTCGATTGGGGTGAGGTGTGGGCGATGAAGGAGTTCATGCGCCACGTATTGCCCAATGACCTGCCCCTGCCTGAAGAAGGTTACTGGGTCTGGCAGAACGGCTGGTGGGCCGGGCTGTGGTCGGTGAACACCGGTATTCTTGACTACCTGAAAGAAGCCGGCATTCACGATGTCATGACGGCTCATACCTGGTACGGCCGGGGGGTGCATCCGATGAGCCCGCCCTACATTGACAAGATGCGTATCAAGCCGATGGGCTTTCCCAAAGATACGGGTATTGCCGGCTTGCCGGGTCCGGGTGCCATTACCAAAGGCCTGGATCATGCAGACCAAACCAAAGCCAAGGTATTATTGGATGACTTCAAAGAGAATGAGTATACGCCTGATTTCATACTGCCCAAGGCGATGGAAAAATTTCATCAGTATGGCAAAAAAATCGGGGTGCACGTCAATAGCTTCTCCATCGCTTCCGTTTATTTCGAGAACCATCCCGAGTGGGCAGCCATCGATGAAAACGGCAAGGTCTGTGAGTATCTATTCGGTCGCAAGGCATCGTGCTTCGCTTGTGACGAATATGCGGACCACATGTTCGAGATCACTGATCATCTATTCCAGAAATACCAACCCCGCTGGTGGGGCTGGGATGGCCGCTGGCTGAGTTTCTGGGAGGTCGGTCAGTATCGCCCCGGGGCGAAAGGGGCAGGAACTGATCCATGTTACGCCAAAAATCACGGCCATCTTCCCGGTGACAACCGCTACAAGGAATGGAAGAACATCATGGGCTTTCTTGCCAGGCTGAAGAAGAAATACCCCAAGGTTTGCCTGGAGTCTTATTACGGTCTGCATCGTGGTGGCCCATGGGCGCTGCGGCATCTGGACTCGGCATACCACTATTATGAAACGCACGGGGCGGACATGAATCGCCTGCAGAGCTGGCACCAGCAGAATGACCGCTTTAGGCCCGTTTATAAGAACTCGCTGGACCTCTTTGGCAAGGATCCCAAAAGCTTTCGCTTCAATCTGATTTCTGGTCTGGGCATTGCCAGCTACTGCATGATTGGTGAGGCTTATCCGCAGTTTGCCAACAAAGAGAACCGTGCGTTCTTCAAGAAATGGCGTGCCTGGGCGAGCGAAAATCTGGACTACCTCACCATCAAACGCGACCTCTTTGATAGCCCTGGCAACACGCCGCTCGATGGTAGTGCCCACATCATCGGTGATCGCGGCTACATCTTCCTCTGCCGTGGCGGTTTTGATGCCAAGCTCAATCAGGGCAGCGCATTACGCGCATCCATCCCGATCAACCGTTGGTTACGCCTCAAGGAAGACCCCGAGGCGATGTATAGGATCAAAGAAATTTACCCGCGTGAAGGTGCAGAGCTGGGCATTTACCAATACGGCGATGAGTTTCTCTACGACATGCCCGTGGATCCCGCGGTGATTCTCTCACTCGAACCCGCCGCCAAGGGCACTGAGCCCAAGAAGCCGGTATTGGCCGCTCAGCCTGGCGAGATGCAGGTCATCCCAGCCTTTCGGAAGTGAATTTGTTGGCCGCTGTGCGCCAGTTCGAGTTGACCACCGACCGTGTCGGGGTGCCTGCGGCAGAGTTCGAGTTCTAGCGATGGCTATGGGTTCCATGGGTTACGCTAGCCATTTGAGCGGTCGCTACGCGACGTGATTCCTTGTTATCCAGATCCGTGGGTTTTAACCCACGGAAAGGGTTGGTTCATGGTTTACGTCGCGTAGCGACCGCTTATGGGATCACGCAATCCACCTTGGCGATCTTGGCGGCTTGGTGTGAGCTTCTTAACTTAAACTTGAACTGGTAACTCGAACTGCCGCGTCGCGGCTATTTCACTCTTCACCTTTCACCATGCTGCGGCACAGCCGCAGCCCTTCTTTTCCCCGCAAACCCATTTCTCTTTTTCTAGCCAATCACTTATTGCAAAATCGATATACCGATTGCGCCCGCTCTCCCATTTTATCCAGCAAGCCCAATTCCACCCCTGTCTTCAAGTCCCTGCTGGAGGTCGCTGTGGAAATTGTCTTGAAATGATTGAGGTAATCTTTCCTGGAAAATTGAGCTCGCTTAAAGTGAAGCCCAGCCTCCTCAAGCCGCTCTTTGGCTGACAGTGGACGAGGTTGGATGGCATCCATGAAATCAGACAAAGCACGGTGAATCATTGACAAGATGAATTCGATAAAGCGGGTTGAGTCACCAGCCTGATCAGAATATTCAAGAGCAGTATAATAATCGTCCTGATACTCCTTGATAAGAGATTCCACAGGGATGAATTCGAATACCC
The DNA here is from genome assembly GCA_965657565.1 of Oceaniferula sp. Classification (GTDB taxonomy): domain Bacteria; phylum Verrucomicrobiota; class Verrucomicrobiia; order Verrucomicrobiales; family Akkermansiaceae; genus Oceaniferula. The sequence continues at coordinate 82 of CBFHPA010000074.1, read as the reverse complement.
TGTGGTAATGGAAAAGCAAAAGCGTATGCCAGAATCGGCCGATCCGCCCATTACCGTCTTCAAAGGGATGGATGAATTCCAG
>CBFHPA010000073.1:0-6739 GCA_965657565.1 Oceaniferula sp. | reverse complement strand
GTCGTGGCGTTCGACCGGTATCCACCCGGGGGCGACGGCGTTGACGGTGATGCCGTGGGGGGCAAGTTCGTTGGCGGTGGAGCGCATGTAGCCGATCTGGCCACCTTTGGCAGCGACGTAGGCGGAGAAGCGAGGCAAGCCGAGCTCGAAAACTTCCGAGGTGATGTGGATGATGCGGCCGAACTTGTTCTGCTTCATGGAGGGTAGCGCGGCTTTGGTTAGGTAGTGGGGGCCAAGGATGAAGGCGGCGTGCATGGAGGCGAGGTCCTCATCGGTGTAGTCGCTGAGTTCTTTTTCATACTGGGGTGGGGTGGCGTTGATGACCAGGGTGTCGGGTGCCTGACCGAAGTGTGCGCTGACGTCACTGATGAGCCGGGTGACGCCTGCCTCGCTGAGGGCATCGGCCTTGAAGATAGCTCCGCTACCTCCATTGGCAGCGTGCTGCTCGACTTCTGCCAGGGCCTCACGCGCGTTGGCATCGTTATGGGCGTAGTTGAGGGCGACTTGGTAGCCGGACTTGCCAAAAGCGACGGCGATGGCACGGCCGAGGCCACGGGTGGCGCCGGTGATGAGGACGGTTCGGGACATTTGAATTAGGAATTAGGAATTTGGAAGAGCGGGCGACGGTGCTGCTGAAGGTAGGGAGGAGTGCAAGCGGGCTAAAAAAATGCAAGCGGGTTATATTCAGGCGATGATTTCTTTGATCGGGCGGGCGCCCTCGACACCAACGAGTTTTTCATCGAGTCCGGCGTGGAAGTAGGAGAGATTGTTGGGGTCGAGACCGAGTTGTTGCAGGATGGTGGCGTGCAGGTTTTTGACCTCGAGCGGGCGCTCGACGGCAGCTGCACCGAGTTCGTCGGTCTGGCCGACACTAATGCCTCCCTTGATGCCGCCACCGGCCATCCAGGTGGTGAATCCGTAAGCGTTGTGATCCCTACCAGAGCCCTTGGCGTATTCTGCTGTGGGCTGGCGGCCAAACTCACCACCCCAGACGACGAGGGTTTCATCTAGCAGGCCGCGCTGCTTGAGGTCCTCGAGCAAGCCGGCGATGGGTTTGTCGGTGGCACCTGCGTGTTTGTTGTGGTTGGTCTCAAGGTCGCCGTGGGCGTCCCAGTTGTCATCGTTGTGGGCACCTCCGGAATAGATCTGGATGAAGCGCACGCCACGCTCAACCAGACGGCGGGCCATCAGGCATTTCTTGCCGAAGTCCTCGGTGCGGTCTTGGTCCATGCCGTAGAGGGACTTAATATGCTCAGGCTCTTGGTCGAGATCGATGGCTTCTGGAGCGGTGGATTGCATCTTGTAGGCGAGCTCATAGGAGGCGATGCGTGCGGCAAGGTTGGAGTTATCCCAGCGAGCTTCTTGGTGGCTTTGATTAAGATGATTGAGGGACTGAATCAGGCGATATTGCTCATCCGCTCCCATGTTGTTGACGTGTTTGAGGTCGAGAATGGGGTCACCTTTGGAGCGAAAGACCGTGCCTTGGTAGGAGGCGGGCATGTAACCTGAGGTCCAGTTCTTGGCTCCAGAGATCGGGCCGCCGGTTTTGTCCAGCATGACGACATAGCCGGGTAAATTTTGATTCATGCTGCCCATGCCGTAGTTGACCCATGAGCCGAGGGAAGGTTTGCCACTGATGATGGAGCCGGAGTTCATCATCAGCATGGCTGAGCCGTGGATGGGTGAGTCCGCCTGCATGGAGTGCATGAAGGCGATGTCATCGACATGCTTGGCGACATTGGGGAAGAGGTCGGAGACGTATTTGCCACACTGACCGTATTGCTTGAATTTCCAGCGGGGTTCGACAATGCGGCCTTGGTTTTTCTTGCCGCCGCGGCCGAAGGTTTTGACATCGACGGTCTTGCCATCCATGCCGACCATGTCGGGTTTGTAGTCAAAGGTGTCGATGTGGCTGGGGCCACCGTACATGAAGAGAAAGATAACGCTTTTCGCCTTGGCGGGAAAGTGGGTCTGGCGAGGGGAGAGGGGGTTGAGCGGGGTATCGTTGCCGGCTGTTGGTGCAGCTTGGGCGACCTGATCAAAGAAACCTTCCTTGGTAAGCAGACCGGTGAGAGCGAGCTTGGTGAAACCTCCACCTATGTCTTGGAGAAATTCACGGCGGTTGGTACGCCGGCAGAAATCTGGTTGGTGAGTGCTCATAGACTTAGAATTTGGAATGAAGAATTTGGAATGAGGAGTGGGCTTAGTCGAGGTAGAGGGTCTCGTTGAGGTTGAGAAGAAGGAGGCAGATTCTTGCGAGGGCGGCAGAGGGGTCTAACTTGTAATCCGTTAGTAAATCCTGATGCAGGGTATTGAGCTCGGTGAGTTCCGCTTCGGTGGGAGTCCGGCCGGTGGCGAGCTCAAAGCCATGGCGGAGTTGTTGGTCTGTTAGCTCCGGGTATTGTGATTCTAATTTGCTGGCAAAGATAGCAGCACGCTGGTTGATGAACTCGCTATTGAGCATGGTCAGGGTCTGTGTGGGAACGGTGGTGGCAAAACGTGTCGGACAGGAAATATCTCGTTGTGGGGCGTCAAAGGCACTAAGCAGGGGCAGTTGGATGGAGCGTTTGACATGGATGTAGATGCTGCGGCAATTCGCCTCAGGGCCCTTGGTGGATGGCCAGACTTTTTTGGGCTGGGATGAGGTGGCTAGTACCGCGTCAGGCATCTTTGGGCGGATGAATGGCTGAGATGGTTTTTGTAGGCGCAGCTCACGAGAGAGGCTTAGGAAGGTATCGCGGATTTCTTCCGCAGTAAGGCGGCGTGGGTTGTGTTTCCACTGCAGCTTATTGAGTGGGTCGGCTTCTGAGGCGGTCTCATTGGGCGCGCAGGAGCGGCGGTAGGTCTCACTGGTGAGCATCAAGCGCAGCATGTGTTTGATGCTCCAGCCGGAGTCCATGAACTCGACGGCTAGCCAATCCAGCAGCGCTTGATCAGAGGCACCGCCACCAAAGACGCCAAAGTCATTGGCCGAGGGCACAATACCGGTGCCAAAGCAGTGCTGCCAGAGGCGATTGACCATGACGCGGGCGGTGAGTGGGTTGTCCGTGCTGGTGATCCAGCGCGCTAGTGCTAGGCGTCTGCCGTGGCTACTGGTTTTCTGATAGTCACCAGTGATCGGAATTCGTGCCGCCTCGGGAGAGTCTGCCATAACCACTGGAATGCCGGGGAAGACCTCGTCGCCCGGTGCGTGCACGCTTCCGCGGCGGTGGATATAGGATTTGGGGATGACGCGGTTTTCCAGCTGAGTCATGTATGGGATTCCCTTGTGGACGAGCTGCTGGCGGGCGCTGGCAATACGGTTTTTTTGCTGGGTGATTTTATCGGTGAAGTCCTGACCGTAGAGAGCAACAAGCTCTTCGGGGAAGTGCTGGGCGTAAAGCTCTGGGCTGACGGCGTGGAAGAGGTGGGGGAAAACGGCGAGATTGAGATACTTGTGTGGCTTGGGGGAATGAACGATCAGACCGAGGGTGTTTTTGCCCGTGGTGAGGTGGCTTATGTTTGATTTGGTGAACGGATAGTAACGTAGCTTGCCGTCCGCGTGGGCGGGGCCTGAGTAGATCGTGTTGCCATTGATGAGCACGGTGATGCGCTCAGCCGTGCCACGGGTGTAGACGACAAAGCGCCCAGGAATCGTAGTTAGGCCAAAATCCTTGCGCAGGTAGAGGGTGTGTTGCTTGGGGTCCCATGGTTTGGCAGCACCACCGAATTCCGGGCCGGGATTGCCGTGACGCAGTGGCAGCCCGGATTCCTTGAAACCCTGGCCGGAGAAGGAGGGTAATGACCAGCCGGGGGCAGAGGGTTTTTGGTAAGTGACTTGCCAGGGAACGTGGAAGCCGTCGTAGGCGAAGGGGATGATGGCCTTTTGTTGGTGTGAGGAATCGGCAGCCGGGGTGGCCAGGGTGTTGAGTTTGTTTTTATCCACGGAGGTCCAGAGCTTAGTAATTTCTGCCTCGGCACTTTTGATGGTCGCCTCGCTTCTGGCTTTGCTGGAGGGGTCCTTGAAGTGGGCTTTGATGTTTTTAAGAGTGGTGTCCTGGATCTGCTCGAAAAAGGCGCGCATGGAGTAGTAGTCTGCCTGGAGGATGGGGTCGCCCTTGTGGTCGTGGCACTTGGCGCAGTTCAGTGTCATGCCAAGGAAGGCTTCACCGGTAACATCGATGATGTCACTGATCATATCCGCGTGGGCTTGCGGACGGTCCGCAGGCTCATCATCGCGCAGCATCAAGGAGAGAAAGCCTGTGGCGACACTGGCGGCGAAGGTGGGCTGGGGGATCTCGTCGCCAGCGAGCTGCTCGGTGAGGAAGCGGTCATAGGGCAGATCCTGGTTGAAGGAGTTGATGACGTAGTCCCGGTAGCGCCAGATCTCGGGTTTGATGCTGTCACGCTCGTAGCCGTTGGTTTCTGCGTAACGCACGGTGTCGAGCCAGAGCGAAGCTAACTTTTCCCCGTAGTGGGGTGAGGCCAGTAGTGAGTCGACTGCAGCTGACCATGAGTCTGAGGGGATGTCTGCGTGGGTGGGGGGCAGGCCGGTAAGATCATAGCTGAGGCGGCGCAGCAGTTGGCCTGGCTCGGCGGCGGGATTCGGAGTGATGGACTTGGTCTTGAGCCCGGCAGCAATGAAGGCGTCAATCGGGTTGGGGCTGGTGTTTCCCGTGACCCGGGGAACGGTAGGCTTTTGCGGTTTCTGATAGGCCCAGTATTTCTCCGAATCAGAAGTTTGCTCCACCGCCAGAGAGCAGGGCACACACATGACAATGGCGAGCAGCCACAGGCAGATATGATGAACTGGTGTTTTTGAGACCATGTTGTGCGTATTATTGATACTCAAGCTGGCTTTCGATATCGAAGCAGGCTTTGCGGATGAGTTTGCCGACGCGGGGGAAGTCGGTGGTCTTGAGGCGGGAGCTGGGGGCGGTGATCCAGATGGAACAGACGGAGGCACCGGAAGTGCATGAGGGTAGGCTGATGGCGGAGCCGATGCAGTGCTGGCCGGCGAATTCCTCCTCACGATCCACCCCGTAGCCGCATTGGGCAACTTCCTCGAGGTGCTTGAGCAGGTCGGCAGGCTTCGTGATCGTCTCTGCGGTGAAGCGGGGGAACTCAAGATTCTGGACAATGGATTGTTTGTCCGGGTGATTGGCGAGCATGGCCTTGCCCGGAGCTGAGGTGTGCAGGTGGAAGGAGATGCCGAGATCGATGGAAAAGCGGAAAGGGTGGGTGCCATCTTCAACGCAGAGCACAACCCCTTTGTTGCCCACGATGGTTCCCAGACAGCAGGTCTCGCCAGTTTCTTGGGCGATTTGCTTGAGGTAGGGGGAGGCGATGGGCACGATGCTTTTGCCTGGGGAGACGGCTCCTACAGCAAGATTGAGAATGCGCTGGGTGAGCTGGTAGCGCTTGTTTTCTTGGTTGCAGCTGAGGTAGCCGAGTTCACCGAGGGTGCGGCAGATGCGGAAGATCGAGTTCTGCGGGAAGCCGGTGAGCTTGACGAGCTCAGTGAGTGTGTGGCCCTCATTGGACTGGCCGAGGTGTTCCATGATGATGAAGGAACGCTCCAGATTGGGTACGGAGTAGTTTGTTTTCGATGATTGCTCGGGCTTGGTTGATTTGTCAGACATGGTGGATCTTCTGTTCGCAGAGAGGGTGGCAGTTTCAGCCGGTAAAAAGTAGTGTGGGAATATGTATCATGATTACGTCCTTGTCAGCTTGATATTTCAAAACTGGAGTAAATTTGTTATTTTTCTATATGAGGTAAATTGGGCTTAGGGGCAAAAAAGCCCCACCTGTAATGACAAGTGAGGCTCAGAGGTTTTTAAAAGATGATGTTTCTCGCGGTGTTTATCTCACTTGATCAATCTTCAGCTCAGCGAGCTTTTGGACGACGTCAGTTCCGTGGTTGCGGAATTTGACATTTTTATCAATCGCGAGGATTTTACCGTCTTTGCCGATGTAAAAGGTCCAACGTTTGGGGAAGCGGCCGAGGCCTACGGCATTTTCTTTTACCAGCCCGTAAGCGATGGCGGCTTTGCGGGTGGGGTCACTGAGGATTGGGTAATCTAGCCCGAGCGACTTTGCAAATTTCTTGTTGGTCTCTTCCTTGTCACAGCTCGCGGTGAAGTAGGCGAGCTCATAGGCTTTGATTTCTTTGCCGATCTCACGGAACGACACGCATTCAGCCTTTCATCCGCCGGTAAAGGCCTTGGGAAACCAGGCGACGACGATGGCTTTTTTGTCCTTAAAATCAGAAGTCTTGTAAACGACTCCATCGCTGCCCATGAGTTCAAAATCCGGTGCCATGTCACCGACCTGTGGTGATTGTGACAGGCCAGCAGGTGAGCTTGCGATCAGCGACGTCAAGATCTTGCGAAGGATGCACTTCATCAGCGTAAGGTGTAGGCTATTCCGCGATGGCGGGTTCTTGAGCGGTGTAGCCTTGTTCCTCAGCGTACTTACGTACGTCGCCGGTGATTTTCATGCTGCAGAAGGTGGGGCCGCACATGGAGCAGAAGTGGGCAGTTTTGGCGCCCTCTGCGGGGAGGGTTTCATCGTGGTAGTCGATGGCGCGTGCTGGATCGAGGCCGAGGGCGAACTGGTCGCGCCAGCGGAACTCGAAGCGGGCTTTGGAAATGGCGTTGTCCCGCTCCTGGGCGGCGGGGTGTCCTTTGGCGAGGTCGGCCGCGTGGGCGGCGATCTTGTAGGTGATCACTCCTTCGCGGACGTCGTCGCGGTTGGGTAG
>CBFHPA010000072.1:0-7085 GCA_965657565.1 Oceaniferula sp. | reverse complement strand
CAAGACATTCCAACCATTTCCAGCCTTCGCACCTGATTTGTTAGACGTGCTGACATTGGGCGTGTATTCCTTTCCTTTCGACTCAAAAAAGACTGGGATACCACTTTTCTTAACCTCCTGATAGCGCCCTTGTGTCGTGACAGTGATACGATATGGCTTGCCTGCCTTTTGATCTTTCTTGCCGCCTGTAGCAGCTCCACTGAGAACCATCCAATCAAGGGTATTTTCTCCGTCAAGATTGACCAAGCCAGTGTCCCCTTTCTGCCCAACAAGCGCTACCTCATGAAGGTGAGCTTTGACATTGGGATCGAGCACAACGAGCTCTTTTTTCTCCTCAGGCTTGTCATTTGAGGGCAACAAAAACTTAAGCCCAATACCAACACCTATCAGAGCCACCAAGACACCAATAATGATGTAAATTTTCTGGTTCGATGGAGCCTGACTTGCAGAGAAATCAGATACTTGGCCAGTCATCCCCAAAGTCGATTGTGGCGCAGTCGCGCCAAGCCCAACCTGCTTCACCGCTGCCATTGGCACAGATTGCTGCGCAGTTGGTACAGCCACAGGCACCTTTTGACTCTGGCTTGCTGGCGAAGCCATAGGCACCGTTGCCACCGCGACAGGCACGACGGGCTTTGCCATAGGCACTGTTGCCGTTGCCATAGGCACTGTTGCAGTCGCCATCGGAACAGTCGATGTTGGCACACTCGATGTCGCAGCCTTGGCATCTGGATCGTGCACTTTGAATGCGTGCAGAGCCTGAGTGGCCTCATCTATCGATACTGGACGGTCATCACGACTCCCAGCGCACATCTTCATCACCCAAGCTGCAAAATCTGGATTCAAATCAGGCACGTAATTTGTGAGCAACGGCAACTCACCTGCTAAATGAGCTGATGCACAATCTTCTTCAGACCTACCCGAGAAAGGATGTCCACCAGCAAGTGCCGTATAGCAGAGCTGACCTAACATAAATAAATCAGCGCTCTCATCTGGCTCAACATCGTCGGCTTGTAGCTCAGGCGCCAATAACACAGGATCGGCAATGTGTATGTCTTGCCCCTTCACCATGGTTGCTAGAGTATTCAATCCCCAATCTAAGAGGAGATAACGAAAGCCACTCGTTGCCCGAGGCAGCCGCTTAATCGACCCCGTGTGCAATGCTCCATGATACACTCCTGCATCATGGGCTGCATGAAGACCTTCTAGCAGATCACTCGCCATGCAATAAGCTCCAAACTCCCGCAAAGGACCTTGAGTCAATCTCTCTGCCAGTGTTTCCCCTTCTACATATTGTGTAACCAGTGAGAATCCACTCTCGTCAATGGGAACGTCATAGATGGTGATGATGTTGGGATGCTGGAATGCGCAAAGTTTCCCTGCATAGCTAGCCATCTCCGCCGCTCTCTCGGATGAATGTTGCTCACTGGCATCAGCCTCCATGTGGCGATACACCACCTTACGACCCAGCATCGTATCCTCGGCCAGATACATCCCACCCGCAGCATCCTTGCTCAGGAGCTTGATGATCTTATAACGCTCTTCTTTCGGGTTCGCCATCGCTTAATTTGCCACACCTTCATCTGTTGTGTCAGCACACAACTGTCGGATCTTGCTAAATTACGCGAGTCTTCACAACAAAGAATGTAAAAATAGTAATAAAATAAGAGACCCTCTCATTGATCGAAATACAATCACCCAGCGAATGCCCCCCACCTTAGACAAAGCCCTTAATCAAAATACTGCGTACTAGAGACCGCCGCCGACACTTCCAACTTACCTGGGGCACAGGCACAGTAATCAAAAACAATCTACTTGGTCAGCTTGTTTACTGAGTAGGCATTGGCCAAAGATCATTCCCCACTTACTCATCTGCATGGTGATTTTATTTATGAGTATGTGGATTTCCACTATTCCTCGCGTTTGAATGCTCAATTAAGATAATAATTATAGAACAACATTTATCCACCTTAACCAACGCTTCTCAGTCATCGCATGCCATTCCGCCCATGTAGCTCGCAAGTGGCGATCATATGGTCTTTGAGCACAATGAGGTGCATGCGTGCTAGCGCATCAGTTCATTAATTTTACGCACAAGTGCAGCTTTTTTTAGGCTACTGTATATAATGTAAGCTAATTCATACCTTACTTTTATCAAAAAATAAGCTATGCGGACATTTTAGACCGACCATCAAGACGCCTAGCATCACCCAAAAATGCTATACCAATACGCCTCATCATGGTGTATGTATTATGTGTTGACTTCAACTACAGGGCTGAAGTCACCCTAAGCAAGCACCATTAAGATTACAAAGTGGACAAGAAGCTCGCTAAACAATTGCCCCCTGGCCCTTTCACATAACGCCGCACGTAAACAGCATCAAACTCACGAACTATGAAGACCATAAGTCAACCCCACAGACTCAGCAATCAATACCGATCTGGGTTCGCCCTTGTAGCAACAGTCAGCATGATGGTGCTGATGACGCTGATCGCTGTGGGCATGCTGAGCCTAACAACCATCGAGCAGCGCAGCTCGGGTGGCGGTGCCAACGAGGCAGATAGAATGGCACGCGCGAACGCACGCATGGCGCTAATGATCGCGCTTGGTGAGCTGCAGAAAGCAGCAGGACCCGATCAGCGTGTCACGGCCACGGCATCAATTCTTGGATCTGCTACTAATCCTCACGCCACTGGCACACCGGCCCAAGACGGCAAGAAGCACTGGCTTGGGGTCTGGAATACAAGCGGCTACAGCCCAGCCAACCCTGACAACAAAACCTTCCTACGCTGGTTAGTGTCGGGCAACCAAGATCAGTTAGATGCACTCGGAGATGCTCGCAGCTTAGCTGCCGACGACACCGCAATTTTTACGGGGGCTGATGCAGCGTCCACCGTCAAAGTCCCCAAGGTTGAGGTAGCCACAGCGGCGGCTGGAAACACCTCCTACTACGCTTACTGGGTCGAGGACCAGGGAGTCAAAGCAGACTTAGCATGGAATGAGGGCAGCTTTACCGATGCTGACCGCCAACAAGCAGCGAGGCTCTCATCCGCACCAGGCCCTGACCACGCCGTATTTGAAGGCCCCTTCGCCAGCGGAGTAACCTACCCGCTGGAAAAAGGTAGCGGATATGTTGATGGTCTCGAGAAAGCTTTCAGTCCCGCCGACATGCCTCTGGTGATGGGAGATGCCACCGATCACGCTACTTGGCTTAAGTCAAACCGCCACGACATGTCGATGAACGTCCGCGGTGTGATCGCAGATGTTAAGAAAGGCGGCCTACGCCGTGATCTCTCACTTGCATTTGAGATGGATGGATCTGCGGAGTCAGAAAACGCGGCGATTTTCAACCAGCAGACGGGAGAATTTGTCGGCAGCGGTAATGCGACAGATCCCTTGCTAGCCAATTATGATCAGAAGTCCAGCCCCTCCCCGTGGACAATGCCCGGCACCTCGCTCTACGCCCGCCACCTGTTCAGGGATTATGGTCCAGATGTAGATGCTGGAACGCCAGGTGCTGGCAACTTCTTCTCTGATGACATCACCCAGCCCCTAACTACCGTCCGCGGACCTAGCTGGTGGTTGTTGAGGGATTATGCGAACCTCTACAAACGTCTGAAATCCTCAGGCACCGGTCACGCCATCAGTGCTCGTGCCTACTTCCCCAATCGAACTTATGACTCGAACGGTGTGGAATTAATTGAAGACCTTGTCGACATACACGCGGACAACCAGTGGGGGGCTTGGAAATATGGCCCCATCAAATCAAATGTTAATAACTGGGAGACCAACTCAGCAGGCAATTACTATTGCTACCGTCCGGTGCGTGCCAATTACGCACCGGTGCTGCTTGGGGTTAATGCCATCTACAGCTTGGTTTATACTGGCAATCGGTTGAAGATGGTAGTCGACCCCTTCTTCATTGTCTGGAACCCTTATAATACTAAAATCACCGCGGACAAATTTGCTGTCACTCTTGAACATGGTTTTGCTGGAGGCGTTAGATTCAGAGTGACGGACGCCAATGGTGCACAGACCCTGCATGGAATACCAAGCGGTTGGGGCGGCGGGTCGGGATCCGACACCTATTTTGTGGACTATGCACAAAATAAATCGGGGGCAAATGGTCATCTAAGCTATCTGATTGATAATCTCAGCATGGAACCGGGTGAGATCATGATTTATTCACCTCCTAACGAGGGATCTCGAAGCGCCAATGCCAACGTGCTTCATGATGAGCTTTTGCCGGGGTTAAACTACAACGCGACCGACTCCGGTATCTTTTTTGATAAGTTCCCAAATGAAAAAAGACCAGACACTCGGTGGTGGGTAGTCAACCCTCAAGTGTGGGACACTATTCCCGGCACCGACGGTGCGGCCCCTGAGCCAGTTATCGATGCCAACAGCACGATCGAAATCGTGTTCAACATCGCCAGCCAAGCCGGGGCCGCTATTGTCAATATTATCGAAACTAATATTCCTACCAATAATCCAGATCCTGAAGACCTCACTACTGAGGAGAGTTATGGACATAATGTATCAGCCCAAGAATATCGTCTTAATCTTGGAGGTGGCATAACTACAGCCAATATCGATAAGGGGCAGCGTGGATACCAGCAGAGCTATAACTTCAGCGAACTGAGTGGCACTAAGAAGTCTTTTGGTATCCTTTCCATGCTGACGATGCCGACGGATTTCATCGAGGCCGATACCAAGATGGAACCATTCTCGCACCTGAATGCCACCCCCATGCTAAGGACTCAGCTGGAGCGCTTTGCATTAGCACCTCTGAATATTGTGGTGAAAACAGTCAATGCCAATGGCATCAACAATCTCATGAACCAAGTTGGCGTCGATATTGATGCCTTTGGAGATGGTGACAATGGCTTTTACGGTAAGAGTTATTCTTTGGCTGATGGGGATACTCAATTCCCTCTGATTGATCTCCCCAAGGCACCCCTGCACTCATTAGCCCAACTCTCTGGTGCCAATATCGGCACTGGATTATTTGAACCAACCCATGCCATTGGAAATTCTTGGAAACCACCCTACACGCCACAGGATTCGATTTATCATAACAGTGGAGCATGGATATTGAATGGGTATCAGGTCACCAAGAATGACGTATCATGGCAGGTGAATGATGCCTTGTTTGACCGGTATTATTTCTCGGGTATTGCGCCCGAATTTAATATTGGATCAGGCGGGTATACTCCGAGCGTGGCTAATACTAGCGACGCGATAGAAGATACCTTGCAGCGTTTCTACGGCATTGACCCAACGGACACCACACAGACGGTTGAGCCCGACACAGCTCATGCCAACCCGACTCTCGAACCCCACATACCAGCCGGCACATCACCAGCTGACATTGTCACTGAGCTGACTCCAAGCAATACCAACCAAGATGGCTACAAAAAGATCGGGGCCTATAGTCTCATCAAAGGAGCATTCAATGTGAACTCCACCTCGGTGAAAGCCTGGGCTGCTTTTCTTAAAGGCAACAAAAATCTCGCCCTTGAATCAGCTCAAGGCACGTCTGAATCTGGCACGGGAACACCTTTCCCTCTGGGGAGCACCACCTCTAACACAAGCTCGAACAATGGTTGGGAAAAGTTCTCCCGCCTCACGGATGAGCAGATCTGGGATGATAATAGCACCCCGAACGACCTTACCGACGATACCGGCCTTGCCGTTGAGATTGTCAATCAAGTCAAAGCTCGAGGCCCCTTCATGAGCTTGTCAGATTTTGTTAATCGACGTATTGGCGCTAGCACTGACCTCAGAACTTACCAAGGCGCCATTCAGGAAGCGATTGAGCAATCCGGCATCAATGGAGATCAAAACACAGGCATCAGGGCCGGGACCTCTGACATCATTCCGAATTACGCAAATTACACCGACCTGTTCCCCTTTGCGGGTGGCTCTTATCTCGCCGGCAGAAACAATGCCACGGGGGTGCCGATGGAAATCAATCAGGCAAACATCCTTTTGCCGCTAGCACCTAAATTAAGCGCTCGTTCTGACACGTTCAAAATTCGCGCCTACGGTGAAGTCAGAGACTCCGATGACAACATCATCGCCCAAGCCACCTGCGAGGCAATCGTGCAGCGCCTTCCTGAGTATGTGGACTCTGAAACAGACGATCCATGGGACGATGATTCTCAGACTCCTACTCTTAATACAATCAACCAGACCTACGGCAGGAAATTTGAAATTCAGAGCTTTAGGTGGCTAGATCAAAGCGAAGTATAATTTTACCTATATGAGTTCACTACAATTCACTTTGCGGCTGGCGGCCGCTGTCTCACTTATCTTTGGCAGCCCCTGCTACGCTCAAGAAACTAGCGATGGCAACCAAGCCAAACCGTATCAAGGCAAGGTGTTTTCTGCCATCGCACTCTCTGAAATCCCCTATGAAAATCTCTACTATCGAAATGGAGACAAGTTCATCGAGATCACATGGAAAAACGGCAGAAGGTCAGACCCTTACCCACTCTCCAATGCCACCTCGCTGGAGTTATTCATCGATCACGATGAACCTGAGAAGCCCTATCTGTTGGTTGGCAAAGCATCACTCGTCCCCAACACGCAAAAGATGCTCTATTTTGTCGGTCTAAACTCCTCAAGCCAAGAAAGTCAACTTCCTCTCAAGCTTTACGGCATCGATGACTCGGAGAGTGTTTTCCCCGATAGCAGCTATCGTTTTATCAACTTTGTCAGCAAGCCATTGGTGATTGATTTCAACAAAAAACGCTTTCTCGTTAAACCGGGCCAACCAAAGGTCCATAAAGTCAACTTATCCCGAGCCGGAGGATTCACTCCCTTTGTGGTTCGAACGAGCAAGGGTAAAGTCCTCGGCGGCACTCGACTATTCAGCCATGCCGCCAACCGTGAGATGGTGCTACTTTTCCCTCCTAAAAAGGGCAAGAAACGGATGGATATCCGATTCTTTTCTGATTAATTACCCGCCTGATAACGGGCCAAAAACTTGCGATGCGCACGTTGGTGAAATTTAAGATCAAGCATGATCTTACCCACAATCAGAATCACCAACAGAAAAACGGGGCTACCCAGCGCCATG
>CBFHPA010000071.1:0-7243 GCA_965657565.1 Oceaniferula sp. | reverse complement strand
AGCCATGCAATTACTCCAGTATGGCTACCCTAATTACTATGTCACCATGGGGCGCAACCTCAAAGCTGACGATTTCAATCGCTTTATCAGTAATCGCATCATCATTCAACAAGCCATGCAAAACATGGGTGTAAATGCAAGTGATGAAGAAATCAACAAAGCAATCATGGCCTCCCCTGGCTTCGCCACAGAGGGCAGGTTTGATAATACGAAATATGCTAACTTTATCGAAAAGCGCCTAGGCAGACTTGGCATGACCGAAAAAGATTTGCGTGAGGTCGTGCACGAAAGCCTATGCCTCAACAAAATTATTCAGATTGTAGGGGGCGGTTTAATCGCGCCACGTCAAGCGGCACAGGACCTGCTCGAAGCTCAAATGCAGTCCGTGAGCATATCTCGCGTCATTTTTAACCGCGATGATTTTGTCGAAAAAGAAAACCCAAGCGAAGATGAGATTAAAGCCTACTGGGACACGCACCAGGATGCTTACAAAACCGAGGAACAACGTCGCATTAACTACATCCTCTTGAATTTACCACCTGCGACTCAGGTTAATTCCGCACCAGTTGTTCTGCCAGAAAACGCTAACGATGAGCAGAAGCAGGCTCATGCTGATGCCGAGAAAGCCCGCCTAGCCGCAGAAGCCCAAGTAAAGGCTGAGCTTGCAGAAAAAAGAACCAAAGCCGCACGCGGTATTCAAAAAGAGATCGATCAAATCTCGCAAGAAATATACGATAGCGAGGAGGAGAAACGGCCTCTCGATTTTGCAGCTATTCTTACTAAACGTAATCATAAACTACAAAAAACCGGCCTCTTTACACGATCAAATGTGCCCAAAGAACTTTCATCTCTCGCTCTTCGAGGCAACTTCAATAGGGGCAAAACGATAGCTGACTTCATCTTTGGCCACAGCGCATCATCACAAGATCGATATGATCTTGTGTCCGACGCCCTCCCGGTGGGCGAGCACGGATGGATCATCTTCACTCTAGAAGAGGTCATTGAGCCTTCATTACAAGACTATGTCGCCGCAAGAGCAAAAGCTCGCGCTCAGCTAGTAGCAGAAAACGGCTCCAAGAAAGTGAAAGAAGCAGCGAAAGCCGCCCTCGATGCCACGAGAAAGCTGATCGAGTCGGGCAAAAGCTTTGATGACGCTCTTGCTGAGCAAAACCTCAAAGCCCTGCCACTTGGCCCTTTCAGCATCAATGACCGTGACACCCAGAGCAAAGATCCCAGTTTTCGCTTACTACACCAAAAAGCCAGCGGACTCAATCCAGGCAACCTCTCAGATACAATTGATGAGAATGACCGCTCTCTTTTCTTTAAGCTCCTAAGTCGCGAGATTAAAGATACAGAGGAAAGCAAGCAACGCATCGAATCCGTGATCAACAACAGCAAGAATCAGATGATGATGATCACCTTCTTAAATTGGTTGCACCAGCAATACGATCTGGCCGACGTGAAGGGCCTTGCCGTTGAAGATCAATAGATCTTTCATCCCTCAATCACCGACCAAGACATCTCCTGTCATGTTCTACCTGACAACAGCCATCGACTACACGAATGGCGCACCTCACATCGGTCACGCTTACGAAAAAGTGCTTGCGGATGTCATTGCCCGCTACCAGCGCTTTCGTGGCGAAGATGTTTATTTTCTCACAGGAGTAGATCAGCACGGCCAGAAAGTTCAACAAACCGCTGAAAAAGACGGTGTCAACCCAGCTACCTACGTCAAGCGTGTCACCAAAGGGTTTGTCAATGCATGGGATAAACTTGGCCTAGATTACGATGGTTGGGCTGAAACAACCAATCAGGAGCACAAAGCTTGTGTCCAACGCATCCTCCAAGATCTCTACGACAAGGGTCAAATCTACAAGAAGCGCTACACAGGACATTATTCCATTCGTCAGGAGCAGTTTTTAACAGACAAAGAGCGCAATGAAGATGGTGAGTTCGGCGAAGAGTGGGGTGAGGTTGAGGAACGTGATGAGGAGAATTACTACTTCAAGCTAAGCGAGCATGTTCCATGGCTCAAAAACCTCGTCGAAGCAAATGAGGACTTTGTGATCCCTCGCTTTCGCAAGGCTGATGTAATTAACGCTATCGAGCGATCAGCTGATACAGATCTCTGTATTTCCCGCCCTAAGGCCCGGCTTCGATGGGGCATTGAACTTCCCTTTGATTCAGAATTTGTGACCTTTGTCTGGTTTGATGCATTGATCAATTACATCTCATTTGCAGGTTACAACAAAGCAGAAGAAAGCGGCTTGCCAGATTTTGATAAGCTATGGCCTGCCAGCATCCACATTATCGGAAAAGACATTCTCGTTCCCTCTCACTCAATCTACTGGATGTGCATGTTGCATGCTATTGGATTTACTGATGAGCAAATCCCCTCTCTCCTATGTCACGGATGGTGGAACATCAAAAAGAAATCCGACGACGGAAGTGCCGGATCCGAAAAGATGTCGAAGTCATTGGGCAACGTAGTAGATCCCGTTGCTCTCGTCGACACCTTTGGCCAAGATGCCGTTCGCTACTATCTGGTTCGTGACATTCACACGGGGCGCGACTCAGATTACGACCTCGATCGTTTGGTGATGCTATTCAACACAGAGCTAGCCAATAATCTGGGCAATCTATGCAACCGCGC
The DNA here is from genome assembly GCA_965657565.1 of Oceaniferula sp. Lineage (GTDB taxonomy): Bacteria > Verrucomicrobiota > Verrucomicrobiia > Verrucomicrobiales > Akkermansiaceae > Oceaniferula. The sequence continues at coordinate 4,590 of CBFHPA010000071.1, read as the reverse complement.
GCTGAATATGAGCAAGCGATACTGCGGTGGTGCCACCATGGCTTCAGACTATGATGACGAAACCAGCCAACAACTTAGGAGCTCTCTAGATACCCTACTGGAAAAGTATCGCTACCATATGGATCGTTACGAAATCTCTTTTGCTCTCGAAGCATTGATTGAGTTCATCTCAGCAACCAATGTTTACGCTGAACATCACAAGCCATGGGAAATCGCCAAAGACGAAAGCAAGGCAGCCCAGCTACGCACGGTACTCAGCCACATGGTTGAGGCTGTCGCCCAGGCAAGCGTATTACTTAAGCCTATTATTCCCTCTGCTTGCGAACGCATTCAAGCCCAGCTGAATGCTGAACACCTCAGCACACTATCTCTGTCAGAGCTTTCATGGGGGATTTTACCCATTGGCCAAGAGCTATCCAAGCCAAAGCCGGTTTTTCCAAGAATTCAGCTCGAAGAATAAACCCTACCGATTGAGCCGACATGCACTGGCTTACCCGGGGCTAAGACGTTGTTCAATGGACGCCTTAAGGCCATCCACCACTGCCTCTACACTGACTCCGTCTTGGCATCGCAAGTCTATCGGGCACTTTGACTTAAAACAAGGGCTGCAAGCTACGTGCTCGCGAACTACCACACTTTGTTTGCCGATTGGCCTTTTCCACTCCGGTGCGTTAGGCCCAAAAATAACTGCCGCCGGCAGTCCAACATGAGCGGCCATGTGTGCCACTTCCCCATCGCAAGCAACAAGAGCTGTTGACTGCGCCAAAGCTGTAAAGACATTCCATTCATAGCCACTAACTTGGCGGGAGTTTTCTCGTTCAAGAAAACTCCCAAATACTGCCATGCCTTTCTTGCTAGCTCCCGTGCCATGATCATAAAGAGTCCAGGTAACTTGAGGGTAACAGTCCTCAATCACCTCAACCACCTTCAGAAAGCGCTCGACTGGCCACTGATATGAGCTGCCGTATTCGGAGAATGGCGCGATCGCGATCGCAATCCGCTCAGGCGCGGCTGGCAATGGCGGCCTCTCAAAACTCGATCGAACAAAAGCGTCAACACCTAGTTGGTCGACGAGTCCTAGGTAGTGCCTTACGCGGTGTTTGATTGGCCCCGCATGAGCATCAATAGCTAACGTGTCAGTGAGCAACGGCATAAGATTATCGTTAGCATACCCGACACTTTGACCGATGCCTGCTAACTTAGTTGCTTTTGCCGCACTACCAGCCTCCCAGATAATCGCCGAATCGAACTGTTCATCATAAAGCTCTACCAGAGCTGCTATCTTCTTGGCAGATGCCCCTACTTCATAAGGGATAACATGAGTAATTTCATCGACTCCATGCTTCCATAACGGAACCTGGGACTCAGGGCACAAAACAGCAATGCTCGCATTAGGAGAAAAATGCTTCAATGCACGAACTGCAGGCACAGAAAAACACGCTTCGGTGAAACATACCGGAGATACGACGCACCATTGCGAGCCCGCAAGAGATGTGGCTATTTGTTCCCCGATGGTGCTTGAATCATCCTGCAATGGCATGACATAGAGTAGCCTCTTAACTAAAAACCTGTCAACGCCCCCCTGAGCAAAGAGGGCTGAATGAGCTCATAAATGAGTTGATTAGCGATTACCGCTTTTCATCATGCCAAATCAGCTTAGATTATTGCCATGATTCGCACCTTAATAAGATTACTACCAATCCAAACGGTCTCTATCCTTCTATTTTCTCTGCAAATTACCGGTGCTCAGCAAACGATCAAGAATCCACTAGCTCCCATCGAGCCAAGTTCCATTGCCTCACTACCGCAAGAAACATATAGGTCAGTTGTCCGTATTGAGGTGGCCACACAGGTCCCAAACTATCTTGAACCTTGGAAAGCTGGGCGCTTCAGCGGTGGTATTGGCACAGGCTTTCTTATCGGCCCTAATTTATTTTTAACCAATGCACACGTTGTTTCTAATGCTCGCCGCTTACTCATCACCATGCACGGATCTGCGCGTAAACACCCGGCTAAGATTCTGCACATAGCACATGATTGTGATCTAGCGTTGCTCGAAGTGGATGACTTCACACCATTTATAGGGCTGCGTCACTTTGAAATAGGAGGGGTGCCTAAGCTTGAAAGCCAAGTCCGCGTGATTGGGTATCCTGTGGGCGGTAACCGCATCTCGGTGACAAGGGGGGTTGTTTCTCGAATCGATTTTAATACCTATAGTCATTCCAGATCAGACCAGCACCTTGTCGTTCAAATTGATGCTGCAATCAATCCAGGCAACTCAGGAGGGCCCGTGCTACAAAATGGCAAAGTAGTTGGCGTAGCCTTTCAGGGCCTTCGCACGGCTGACAATACAGGCTACATGATCCCAACACCCGTTGTCAGACGTTTTCTCACAGACATCAAGGATGGACGCTATGACAAATATGTTGATTTAGGCATCTCAGATTTCCCAATGTTTAACCCCGCAATGCAGAAAAAATTTGGGCTCACTCCAACATCGCCAGGCGTATTAGTTGCTGCCGTGACACCTGATGGCCCCTGCGATGGAGTTCTGCAAAAAGACGACATCCTCACCGCCATTAATAATAACGCAGTTGATGCGGCTGGCAACATCCTCATTGATGGCGAAAAAGTGAATATGAATGAAATTGTAGAGAGAAAATTTTCTGGAGATCAAGTTACGCTCAGCGTCATTCGAGATGGCGAGACCATGGATGTCATCTGCACATTAAAGCCATTCCCCCCTAGCCAGATGTATGCCGTTCAATACGATGTCAAACCTCGTTACACGACCTTCGCAGGTCTCGTGTTCCAACCTCTCGACCGGAATCTTTATTCTGCACACAACCTCACCAACACACGGGTTCGCCGCTTATTTAGCCACTATCTCGATGAGGCAATCTTCAAAGAACGCGAGGACATTGTTATCCTTACACGTATATTGAGCGATCCTATAAACACACACCTCAACGGACACATAGGCACAGCGATTGAGTCAATCAACGGCACCGCTGTTAGCTCCTTGAGACACGCGCATAAACTACTTCACCCAGAACAACTTCCCGAATTTTTTGTCATCCGCTGTGAGGGAATAGAACGACCTATCATTATACCCGGCGACAAAGCTGCATCTGCAAGCAAACGCACCCAAAACAGCTACGGCATTACTAGCCCCGCCAATCTTGACTAGCACACTCCCCCATCAACTCCATTTCCATGAATCCGAAACACAGCATGCCCGCCTTCTTATTCGCACTACTCTTTGCTTTATCTAGCTGTTGCGATAAAGAGTCTTGCCATACAAAGAATTCAACCAAACCAACAGACCCCTCAATCATCAACGTTGAAATTTCTGAGAGCTCTGAAATCAGGCAGTCTTTGGTTCGCATCAACTCGACGATCCAAGTCTGGAGTGCCTCCCAACCCTGGGATAAGTCAGCTCCCAAGAAACGCAGGGCACTGGGTGCTTTGCTTACCGGTAACCGTGTTCTCACCACTGCTGAAATGGCGGCGGATACCACCTACATTGAATTAGAAAATGCAGACAATACCCGTATTATACCGGCCAAGGTAGTCGCTATCGACTACGAGGCTAACCTCGCCTTATTGGAGCCAGACAATGGTGACACCGAGTCATTTTTCGAAGACCTGAAACCGCTCAGCTTAGGTTCTGCGGCAAAAATCGGAGACCGCGTCGATGTCTGGCAACTTGAAGACAACGGTATGCCCATCGTTACCGAAGCTGTTATCCAAAGTGTCGATATTGTCTCGAGCTTTGCCAAAGGCCACTTCTTCCTCACATATGAGGCAAAAGGCTCTATGCAGAGTGCTTCAAACAGCTTCACCGTCCCCGTTATTCGGAATGGCCGGCTACTTGGTTTACTGAGTAGTTATGACTCTAAAGATCAAATTGTCGACATCATCGCCCCCGAGATCATTCAGGCCTTTATTGCTGACACATCCGACGACAATTACGTAGGCTTCCCCTCCTTGGGCATCGGTATCAGTAGCACTGTCGATCCCAATTTTCGAGATTGGTTGAAGCTTTCCGATGATCTGGGTGGCCTGTATGTGACAAAAATCCGCAAAGACAGCGCTGCACAAAAAGCAGGTCTCGAAAAAGGTGATGTCATTATCAACATTAACGGCAGAGCGATAGGACGTCGTGGTTACTACACCGATGAGCAATATGGTCGGCTTTACTGGAGTCACCTTATTAGAGGCTCGCTCAAACAAGGTGATACTGTAGACCTTACCATTTTGCGGAGCGGTGAGCAGAAAGAAATAACAGCCACCTTAACTCGACCAGAAGAACCTCTGATAGCCAGGTACACCTATGATCAAGCCCCTGTTTACCTCATCAAAGGCGGACTTATCTTCCAGGAACTTACCGCAACGTATCTCAAAGCATTTGGTAAAGACTGGCAGACTAAGGCGCCCCTCAACCTACTCGACATCATGATGACTCCAGAAGATTACGAGGAAGGTCGCAATAAAATAGTCTTCCTCAGTGCCGTCATCCCAACACCAGCAACGACAGGTTACGAACGCTTGCGTAATTTCATCATCAACAAGGTCAACGGCAAAACG
>CBFHPA010000070.1:0-7388 GCA_965657565.1 Oceaniferula sp. | reverse complement strand
TTTTTATCCCGACCAGTCCGAACCCAATGACGGGTTTCACGATCATTGTCGAAGATGATAAGGTGGAAGATAGCAGCATGAATTTGGAGGAGGCGAGTAAGATGATATTGTCTGCCGGTTTAGTAGCTCCAGCGTCTTTTCAGGAGAAAGAATGATGTCTGCATCGCATCGTTCATTTGATCAATACTTGAATTATTCGGTGCTATTTTGGAGTGACAAGTGCCTCTTTCTTTGCAATAATTAAGACATGTTAAGCAATAATAGATCCGTAAATATTTTAATCATGGTCGTCACCATTCTTGTTTCGGTAGGAGTGGGTTACTTATTGGGAACCATGCAAAATAGCGAGGAGTCAAGTAGCTCAGCTGTCGCAGAGAGTGAAGAGAATGCGGGGGCAGCCCAATCAGCAAGTTCACCCGAAGGGCAGCAGCAAAAGGGTGTTACTTCGGCAGAATTGGCCAAGCTTAAGAGTGTTCCTGAAACCGTCGAATCTCCTCAAGGAGATTTTACCTTGGTAACAGTAATCGAAGGTGAAGAGCAAAATCGCTTTTTAAGATCTAGTCTGCAGGCGGTTACAAATCAGCGCCGTAACCTTGCGATGTTGAATCAGAAGTTTAACCAGATGGATCCAAAGCTAGCGCAGCAACGTGAAATTCTAGCCGGGCAGATAAATGAAATTCGCCAGGCACTTGAGCAGAACCTCAGGTTCATGGCCCAAAATTTTGGTTACACCCTGGCAAACAACTATTTATTGATCCCGCACAATGCGACCTTGAGCTCCGTTGTGGGTGAGGGGGATGATCAAATCAAAACGGTGATTTATACTTTTGAAGATTCCCAGAGCTATAAAAAGTTCCAAGAAAGAACAGATGCGTATACCAAGCTCAAGCGTGACCAAGTGATGGCATATCGTGAAACACTCACTGATGCTGAGAAGCAGCAGCCTCTTCCCAAGATGCCGCTGACTGACGGTATGAAAAAAGCCCGTAAGGCAATGATTGCCGATTACAAATGTGATCTTGAGCGGAACTACGTTGTCGATTTTCAAAAAGCAGCGCTTTATTTCCGCCGTGCTCAGCGCTAGCAGCTTGCTCTAGCTTTCGTGTGCGTGAACGCTGTGGTGCTCGGTAAATTCATCGAGTGCTGCAGTTCCTGAATGTTCACCCAAATAATCTGAAGCCAGGTCTTCGACCTCCATGAGTGAGGATACTGTGCAGAGTCGCTGCCTGAGTGGCTTTGCCCCTGGAAATCCCTTGCAGTAGGTCATTAGCCGTGAGCGCATCGCCATGATGGATTGGCGTTCGTTGCCATAGCGGTCTGATGCGATTGCCATTCTGCAGTGACGCACGATCATCTCCCAGCGCTCCGGTATCGGAACCGATTGAGGCTGTTGCCCGGTTGCCAGGTAATGTTTGGCTTCACGAAATACCCAGGGGTTTTGCATCGCCGCTCGACCAATCATTACACCTGAGACGGCAGTTGTCTCTCGGCGGTATTTGACGTCTGCTCCGGTGTGTATGTCTCCATTGCCGATGACGGGGACGGAAACGTGACGTGCGCAACTGTCAATGACATCCCAGTTTGCCAGTCCGCGGTATCCCTGGGCTCGAGTGCGGCCGTGGATAGAGATGGCTTGCATTCCTTCTTCTTGTAATATGTGACACACGTCGGGGGCGTTGATACTCTGTTCATCCCACCCTATGCGTATCTTAGCAGTCACTGGTACCTGATCTCCAACAGCGCGTGACACGCCGGATGCTACGCTTGCAAGGCTTTCGCAGTTTTTAAGCAGCGAGGAGCCGCCGTTTTTTGCGACGACCTTGTTCACAGGGCAACCAAAGTTGATGTCGATGAAGTCGGGTTGTTTCCAATCGATGATTTTCTTAGCGGCCTCGCCCATACGCTCACCATCACCACCAAAAAGCTGGACGCCACAAGGGCGCTGCTCATCGGTAAATTCGGTATATTTTCGGGTTCGATCGTCTTGTCTGATAATGCCTTCTGCAGATACGAACTCTGTTACCATGACATCTGCGCCAAGCTCTTTGCAGATAGATCGAAAAACAACATCAGTGACCCCGGCCATAGGCGCAAGGTAGAGAGGGAATTGATCGTTGGTAAACCACGGCAGCATATTTATTCTTCTTCGCTTGAGCTGTTGACGAGATTGTTTTGAGTGTCGCGGTTGTTTTCGTCTGATGTGGGTGGCTCATCTTCTTTTTCGCGAGCTGTATCGATATCATCGTCAGATTCTGATGCCGGCTCAGGGTCTGTTGTAATAATAGGCTCAGGGATACGCCCGCCTGTCTCAAGCATGATGCTGATTTCATCTTGGACGCTCTCAACTTCACTCAGTGGGATATTGGGGTCTTTGACGATAAATACATCGCCAGACTTACGGTGCTCATAGATGCGAATAATACCAGTGGCGGTTGGTTGGTTGTCTGCTTCGACGAGTTGTTTTTTGCGCTCAAGCATTACGGCAAGAATGTAACGAACATTTTCGGTGTGTTCCTCGTCTTCCTCGATCAGCCGCCGCAGCAGGTCCTCAGGGCTTTCTTCGGTGATTTCGATTTCTTCTTCTTTGACAGGAGCGCGGTAGATGCTTTGCCAGAATGAGAATGGGGCAAGCTCGTCGTCACCACGTTGCTCCCATGCATCTGTGCTGAAGTCTTTACGCAAATAGCCGCTGGACTCAGGGTCAGGAAAAATAGCTGTGCAAAATGATTCGCCGTCTTCGAAGTGACGTTCTGTGATTGCGCAGACGTGAGCACGCGATTTAATAGACCAGGGTTCGTTGAGTGCCATATGCAAATTGTTTCGCTCGGCGAATCAAGTTTCAAGTTTATTAAGCAAACGGCAGTCTTTTCTTCCGTTTGTTGATCGAGTGACGAGGCTGGCCCTTACTTTTCTTTTTCCACCACCCACTTTAAACCGTTGGCTATCATGTCGAGGTAGATCGGGTTTTGGACAGTGGAGTTGTGATGCCCAAGACTAGTGCAGAATACTTTGGCTTTGCCGTATTTATTCACCCATGCCACGGGTTGAGTTCCAGCATCTTTGTCTCCATTGACGCCTGTTGCTAATACGGTGGTGCCATCTAAGACTTTTTTAACAAAGTAGAGCTCTCCCTCAGTTGTTTTCCACTGTTGTGGCATGTCTTTGGTAACAGCGTGTTTTGCCTCTGTCTTGGTAATGGTGATAGGAATGTGCCGACCGTGTCCATGGCTATGCACGCCCAGAAGCTTGTTCCACTCTTTTTCCAAAGGGTCACCTGGAAGCACAATGTGGTAAGAATGCATGGTGCAGTGAAGGCCGATGACGGGGATGCCCTGGTCGTGATGCACTTTACAGACTCGCTCGATGAATTCAGCGTCTGGCTCGCGAGCGTGGCAGATGTTATATAGTACAACATCATAGTCCTTGGCGAAGTTGGGATTGTCGAGAAACTGCTTGGCGGCTTCTTTAGTTTTGTGGTGGTGCGTTGTCCAGACGCTGTTGACTCTTTTGCCGACACCCTCGGCGATAAGCACTTTTTGGCTTTCGTAATCGTGGTGTTTCTCGCCAACAATTTGTAATACTTTAATAGGTTCTTTTTTTACAGACTCTTCGGCTTGAGCGATGCTAGTAAAGCATAGAGATGTTAGGGTGAAGGTTTTGAGGATGAGGTGTAATTTCATTGGGTTATTATTAAAATGAATTGTTGAATCAAACAACATGCAATCCATGCCGAGTCTATATTGATCAAGCAAGAGTAAAACTTGAAAAATAGGGTGGCCTCATAACATCATGGATGTGACGTATAAATTTGTAAGGTTTCCAAAGAGATTTAGGTAAAGTATAAGTAATACCATGTCAGTAGCGGAGAACTCACAATCTGAACCGGAGCACCAACCAAATTGGACAAGCTCTCGATTGGCGAAAGCTATTTTAGCTTTTTTTGTAGGTTTGACGATATTGATGCTGTCTGGTGTAGCCTGTTTTTATTTTTTATATCACAAACTTGCTCAGGATCCTGTCGAGAGAATGGCTGGTGCTCTCAGCGATGTGTTTGGGACGGAGGTCGTTGTCAGTGGCTCCACGGCAGTGTTAGCGAAAGCTGAAATCGGAGAGTTGGCTCTTGTTCAACGCAAGACGCAAGCGATTACTAAGTTCCAAACTACATGGCTGGGCAGTGAAAAAACCCTCATCGTAAGGGCTGATTTCATCATCAAAGCAGGCTTTGATCTAAGTGAGGGAGGGCAGTGGGGCATCTTGGATGGGGTAATTAATGGGCCCATGCCACGGGCCAAGGTGTTGAGTGTCGAGCCTCAGGGAGACTTTGAGGTCTACTATGCTGAAAATGGCGCAATCAATCGCCTGAATTCAGAAGATCATGCGAGGGCATTTAATTACCTTAAAAACCAGGCTCGTAAGGATGCTGAGCGCAGTGATATCACCACAGAAGCCGAACGTTTATTACTTCGCCGAATCAAAGATCGTATGGGCGAAGTGGGCGAGAAGCTGACATGGCACGAAGAGCTTGTGCCATAGAATGTAGGCGGTGAGCTCAGTATTCGAAGAGCGGAATTTCGGCCATCAAGTTGAGTTCTTTGGGTGGGGCCAAATCATAGGGTCCAGCATGTGGCGGACGTAGCTTGCTTGCTAAGCTAACTGCCGTGACGATGACAATGGTGTCGTCATTAGTCTGTGTGAGTTGTGCGACATGAAGTAACGATGCGAAATGAGGTGTGATACCCAGCTCTATTATGTCTCCTGTGTGGTAACCACGATGGGAGTTGGAGTAGGGAGTAGGGAATATGATCTCTGCAATGACAGGGTAGGGAGTTGGCTCATTGTATTCGTCGGGCCGGGTGTATGCGCGCAGCTGTATGGCAAAGCCATCAGTGATGAGGTCATCTTTGGTGAGCTTTCGGGTTTGTGTGACTTGATAAGTGCCCTCTAAATAACTGGAGAAGGTTTTTTCTCGGAAATTGGTTAAGTAGCTGTGAAGTAGGCTTCGGTTGATAGTGGATAGCTCGGAGGATGTGTATACCAGATAGCTCTTTCTCAGCGTGGGGGCAGAATTCGATGATAACTTGGGGGCAGTTTGAGAGGTGTAGGAACGAGGCATGGGGAGTCGATCCAGTTTCTTCAGTATCTCATAATTACGCGGTATTTCAGGGTTATTGAAAATCGAAATACAAAGTGACCATGTAAGAATTGAGAAGCACGACGCTAAGGTGAGTGCCACAAACCACCAAAACCATGGCGGCCGGCGGTCGGCTAGGCGTTGAATAAAAGATGATGGAAATTTCCTAGGCACTACGGGTGAATGGATAATGGATTGTTCAAGATCAACAATTAAAAAATAGACAGAAGTCAAAAACGACTGTTGGCTAACGGCAGATTGTCCTATGTAGTGCTGACGTTGGCTAGTAAAGACATCGTCTAAAGAGCACCCACTGTTATGTCTAAAATCCAAATTCTTGATGACACTCTCGCCAGTCAGGTAGCGGCTGGTGAAGTCGTTGAGCGTCCAGCAAGTGTGGTGAAGGAATTGGTCGAGAATAGTATTGATGCTGGCGCTCAGCATGTGACGGTCGAGCTTCAGCGTGGCGGCACGGCACTAATCAAGGTGACGGACGACGCTTGTGGCATGAGTCGAGAGGATGCCTTGCTCTCGCTCGAGAGGCATGCGACGAGCAAGCTAAAAAAGAGCGAAGACCTGGCTTCTATTTTGACCTTGGGCTTCAGGGGTGAGGCAGTGCCGAGTATCGCCAGTGTTTCTCGGTTCCGCCTCTCCACGCGTGAACATGGTGTCATGGCAGGAACGGAAATCGTGGTTGATGGAGGCCGCCTCAGTGATGTGCGCGATGCAGGTACGGCGGAGGGTACATGCGTGGAGGTTAAGCAACTTTTCTACAATGTTCCTGCGAGGCGAAAGTTTTTACGCGCTGAAAGCACGGAATCAGCGCACGTGGAGCATCAGTTTAGATTGCATGCGTTGGCGGCTCCGGGGGTTAGGTTTACTCTCATTAAAGACGGGCGGCAGGTTTTTGATCTGGCTGCAACTAAGGACTGGCGAGTGCGCATTTCAGGGCTGGCGGGACAGCAAGCTGCAGCAAGTTTGATTGAGGTGCCTGTGACATCAGCAAGAGCAATGAAGCTGCGTGGTTATTTGCTTCCTGCTGAATTTGCCCGCAAGGGGAGGCGGCAACAATATGTATTTCTCAATGGGCGCCCCGTAGAAGATTCAGCAATTTCTCGTGCACTAAGAGATGGATATCGTGGGGGTATTGTCGAAGGATCACATCCGGCAGCGTGGCTTTGGTTGGATATGGATCCGAGTTTGGTCGATGTGAATGTTCACCCCGCTAAGAAAGAGGTTAGGTTCCACCGGCCCCATGAGATACGCGCTTTGGTAGCGGAGGCTGTCAAACAGGCACTCAATGATGAGTCGAGATCATCCGCAATACAGGTTCAGAGTGATTATGAAGATTTCTCCTCAATCCAATATGCTGATCGTGCAACTTCGAATGCAGTAGATGCAGTTGAAGATTCACCAGCTTCGAACAAGCCAGTCTCAGATAGTCAAATCAGCGCATCAAATGTGCCAGCAGATGCTGAGCCTGTTGCCCTCGAGCAGGGGGCGAAATCTATTCCCTATCGCAAAGAGGTTCAACAAGATTTGATTGATGCAGCTGGGGGACAACTTTGCGAACGACCAGATTTTAACGTGATTGGTCCCTTGCATGACCGCTACATTGTTTTGGAGGGGGTCGAAGGGGCTGTTTTGCTGGATCCTGTTGCTGCGCGAGAACGTATTGTCTACGAGCAATTGTTGATGGCGTCTGCTGAGGAGGGAGTTGTAGCTTCACAAGGTTTGCTTGTTCCTGAGCTGTTGGAGCTTGAGGCCGTGGATGCCGATATAGTGATTCGTCATGCGAATCATTTTGCAGATGCAGGAATACAGGTTGAGGCTTTTGGTGGATCAACTGTGAAGGTGAGTAGTGTGCCAAGCTTTCTCAAGGTGTCAGATGTGAGAGCCTTCTTGCTTGAGCTTGTTGATGAACTTCACGAAACAGTGGGCACTCGAAAAGGCAAAGCAATGGCTTATGAGGCATTTGCTCAAGGATTAGCCAGAAGAGTGGGTAAACACGAAGCTTGTAGCACTGATCATGCAGATGCGCTTTTGGCTGCGATGTTTGCTTGCGATTTGCCGTATTGCACACCCGATGGAAGGCCAACCTTGATTCATATTTCACTCAACGAGCTCGATCGTAAATTTGGTAAGTAATCAGCTATGAGTAGCTTGTGAAAGCTAGCGGTGTTCACAAAAACGAGGCTGAAAACCACGAACGGGCCGAATAATACGCTATTTAAGCACCTAGATGTCATGGTGAAAA
>CBFHPA010000069.1:0-7429 GCA_965657565.1 Oceaniferula sp. | reverse complement strand
GGTATACGGAGACCCCAATAAAGAAAAAATCGTTCTCAACGACAAGTCCCTCTGGTCTGGCTCCAAGATCGATCACGACATCCCCGGCGGTCACGTCAACCTCCCTCAAATCCGCAAACACCTCGCCGCCGAGGAATTCGACGAAGCAAAAAAACTTATGAGAGGAGCCTTCAAGGTGAACCATGGCCCCGCCTATGGACAAGGCATCTCCCCCTTCGGGCGCTATCAAACGCTCGGAAAACTCCATCACCAGCGCAGATACAAAAGAACCTGTCACCGACTATCATCGCCAGTTGGATCTAACCACTGGACTAGGAACAGTCAGCTACAAGCGTGGCGATCAAGCTTTCACTCGCGAGCACTTCGTCTCGGCCCCAGACCAAGTCTTCGTCACCCGCCTCACGGGCACCCAAAAATTCACGATCTCCATGGATCGCCCAGAACGATTTAAAACGGAAGCCGTGAATGACAACGAACTTGTCATCTCAGGACACCTCAATGATGGTTTTGAAAAAGACGGCATGCACTATGTCGGCCGCCTCCGCGTCATCGCTCCCAAAGGCAGCGTCAAAGCAGAAGGCAACACTCTCAAAGTCGATACCACGGAAGACGTCATTCTGCTCTTTGCCGCCGCAACAGACTACCAAGGTATCGCAGGACGTGCCACCGCCGATCCCCTCGCCGCCACCACTGCTGATCTCGACAAGGTCTCTGACAAATCCTTTGATCAACTCCTCTCTGCACAACAAGCAGACCACCAACAATACTACGAACGTGTAAGCATCAAGCTGCCCACTACGGAAAGTAGTGCCTGCGCCACAGATGTCCGCCTCAAGAAATACGCAGAAGGTGGTGAAGACCCCGCCCTTGCCGCACTTTTCTTTAATATGGGGCGCTACCTCATCATCTCCTCCTCCCGCCCTGGAGAACTCCCTGCCAACCTCCAAGGCGTCTGGGCCGAGGAAGTCCACACCATGTGGAATGGAGACTACCACTTCAACATCAATACCCAAATGAACTACTGGCTCACCATGCCATGTAATCTCATCGAGATGAATGAACCTATGATCAACTTCATCGACTCACTCGTAGAACCCGGCACCAAAACCGCCAAAGCCTACTACAACACCCGGGGCTGGATCGCCCACCGTCTCACCAATGTCTGGGGCTACACCTCTCCAGCAGGAATGGACATCGGTGGCGCCGCTTGGCTCTGCGAGCACCTCTGGGAGCAATACGCCTTCACGATGGACAAAGACTTCCTCAAAAAAGTCTACCCCATTATGAAATCCAGCTGTGAGTTCTACATCGACAACCTCTACGAGGAGCCCGAAAACAAATGGCTCGTCACTGGCCCCTCCGCCTCACCCGAAACAGGCTTCCTCCTCCCTGACGGAAAAGGTCAAAGTGGCATCTGTGCTGGCCCGACCATTGATCTCCAGCAACTCCGTGAACTCTTCGGCAACACCATCCAAGCCACCAAAATTCTCGGCCTGGATGAAGACCTCCGCAAACAACTAGTTGAGATGCGTCCTCGTATCGCCCCGAATCAAATCGACTCCGAAGGCCGCCTCCAGGAATGGCTCAAACCCTACGAAACTCGCGAGCCTGGCCACCGCCACGTCTCTCCCCTCTACGGCCTCTACCCCTATTACGAAATCACACCAGAGGACACCCCCGAGATGGCTAAGGCTGCGCAAGCCCTCCTCGAACAACGCGGTCTCGCCCAAAGCACCGGCTGGTCAAATGCGTGGAAGATCAACCTCTGGGCACGCCTCGGAAATGGCGAGCAATCCGCCGCCTTCATCCGCCACATGCTCCAGGATAACGCCTTCAATAACCTCCTCAGCCGCTTCCGCCCAGAGCGTGAGGGAGGAAAGAAAAACCTCTTCCAGATCGAGGCGAACCTCGGTTACACCTCAGGCGTAACGGAAATGCTCCTCCAATCCCACCCCACTGGCGGCGATCTCGACGCCAGGCCTCTCATTCGCATTTTACCTGCCCTGCCTAAAAACTGGCCATCAGGAAAAGTCACCGGTCTGCGGGCACGTGGTGGTGTGGAAGTGGACATCGAGTGGCAGGATGGTGAGTTGATTGATTGCCAGCTTCGCTCGGATCACGACATTGATCTGCTGAAAGTCAGCTATGATGGCACTACGATGGGCATGAGTATGAAAGCAGGTAAACCTTACAAAGTGTTTGCATCCAAGGATGTGGAATAAGCTCACCTCGTCTTCATCTTGCCGTCGATGCCCACTGGCCGAAGGCATGAACCAGATAACGGCGACGGTCTACCTGCCTGCCAAAGCAGCCAGCGATGTGACCGTGAATGGGAAAGCACTTTCCGAGGCGGATCACGTCACCTTGTTAAAAATGGATAAGGGGAAAGCCGTTCTGAAGGGTGGACCAAGAGAATACAGAATCACTTTAAATAAAAACACAAACAAATGAACATGAGAAGGAGACTTGTAAAATGATGACATTGAAAGGAAGACAGATGTTGCGGACCATAGGACTCTGTGCAGTGACCGTATTGCTTTTTGGCATGACGGCTTTTGGGGAGGAGCAATCGCTTGAAGGAAGTCGTCCGAATATCATTTATATTCTGGCAGATGACATGGGATACGGAGATGTGAAATGCCTAAATCCTGAGAGATGTAAAATCCTCACCCCTCACATGGATCAGGTCGCGAAAGAGGGAATGATCTTTACGGATGCCCACACGACTTCCTCCGTATGCACTCCCACGAGATACAGTATTCTGACGGGGAGATATAACTGGAGAACTCATCTGCAAAAATATGTTTTAAACGGTTTTAGTAAGCCTCTTATTACCCCGGACCGCCTAACCGTTCCGTCCTTCCTCAAGGCAAATGGCTATCATACCGCAATGATCGGGAAGTGGCATCTGGGGCTAAACATCGCGACTACGGACGGAAAGCCCGCTGCACCATCAAAAGAACTTGAGAAGAAATTAGGAAAAGGCATCTATCAACCCGCCGCGCTTTCTAACATTGATTGGACTGGTCTCATCGAAGGTGGACCATGTGATCTCGGGTTTGACTCATGGTTCGGTATTAGTGCGTCTCTAGACATGCCTCCCTACGTCTGGATTCGAGATAAAAAATGGCTGGGAGAAGGCTCCTTCGTAAAAGCCTTCCATCGTCCTGGTGCCGCCAGCGAGGAGTTTGAGGCCATCGAGGTCTTAGATAAACTCTCCGCAGAGACCGTTAAATTCATTACGGACTATAACGCGGAAAAACCATTTTTCATCTATATGCCGCTGCCCTCTCCGCACACCCCGATCGTTCCTACTAAGAAGTGGCAAGGAAAGAGCGGGATCGGGAGTTATGGAGACTTTATGATGCAGACGGATGCCGTGGTGGGAGATGTGGTAAAGGCCCTAGAGGAAAAAGGAATTTCTGAGAATACGCTCCTCATTATTACCAGTGATAATGGTTGCTCACGGGCAGCCGGTTTTAAGGAACTGGAATCACACGGGCATTATGCCTCCGCCCAATACCGTGGCTCTAAGTCAGACCTCTGGGAAGGCGGGCATCGCGTTCCCTTTCTCGTAAAATGGCCTGCGGTCGTTAAGCCTGGTAGCAAGAGTCATGTCCTGACCTCACAGCTCGACCTCTTAGGAACCTGTGCGGAGATCCTCGGAAAGAAGATTCCCCATCAATACGGAGAAGACACAGAGAGCATTCTCCCCGCTCTGCAGGGGAAGGGCGTGAGCTTTAGCAGAAAGGGCGTCATTACGCACTCCGTGAGCGGGCACTTCGCCTACCGAGAAGGAAAATGGAAGCTCCTCCTCGCCTATGGATCTGGAGGGTGGACTGTCCCTAAAGAAGCACGGGCTAAGAAAGAAGGGCTCCCTGAAGCTCAACTCTATGACCTACAGGCTGACCCCGGGGAGCAACATAATCTCTATACTGAAAAGCCAGAACTCGCCAAGCGTCTCTTAAAACAACTCACAGATTACGTGGAAGCAGGGGCAAGCGTAGCAGGAAAAAAGTCAAAAAATGACGTGGAGAAAATTAATCTTTGGAAGACTAAGGGTTAGCCTCTCAATCTCAATGAAATCACTATAATATATGAGTAAATCATCAATGATTGCATCTATAGGGCTTGCGTTAGTGAGTCTTAGTTTAGCGAAGACCTTAGAAGGGCGGGAACCACTTCAGGGAAGTCGCCCCAACATCATTCTTGTCCTGACGGATGACCAGGGCATGGGGGATCTCTCCTGCACAGGGAACACGATCCTGAAAACCCCACATATCGATGCCATCTATGAGAAGGCGACTCGCTTCACGGATTTTCAGGTGAGCCCGACCTGCGCGCCAACACGTGCGGCCATCATGAGCGGGCGCTTCCCCTTTGAGGTTGGTGTCAGCCACACCCTGATGCAGCGCGAGCGTCTGGCACCCAAGGTGGTGACTTTCCCTGAGGCCCTGCAAAAGGCCGGCTACAAAACCGCTTTGTTTGGCAAATGGCATCTGGGCGATGAAGAGGAATACCTGCCGCAGAACCGTGGCTTTGATGAGGTGCTGATGCACGGCGCCGGGGGGATTGGCCAATACAGCTTTGGTGACTTTGAGGCGAATGCAGACAACAAGTACTTCGACAATGTCTTTCTACACAATGACACCGTGGTGAAAACCAAGGGCTTTTGCACCGATGTGTTTTTCAAGGCGGGCTTGTCCTGGATGAAACAGCAATCCAGCACCGACGATCCTTTCTTCGCTTATATCTCGCTGAACGCGCCACACGGGCCCTTGATCGCACCGGATAAATACAAGAAGCGATTTCTGGATGAAGGTTACAGTGAACCAACCGCAGCACGCTACGGCATGATCGAGAACATCGATGACAACATGGGTCTGATGATGGGCAAGCTTGCGGACTGGAGGCTGCTCGAGAACACCCTCGTCATTTTCATGACGGACAACGGCATGGCGATGAAAGCCATCGGTAAAAAAGGCCTTAAGGAAAGGCTCATGGCACACAATGCAGGGCTAAGAGGCCACAAGGATACCAACTGGGAAGGGGGGACCCGCGTGCCCAGCTTCTGGTACTGGCAGGGTGTTCTCAGCGAGGGGGTCGATGTCCCTGCCCTGACCGCCCACATTGATCTCTACCGCACCTTCTGCGAGATCGCGGGTGCCGACATTCCTGATAGTAAATTGCCGCCGGCAGGACGTTCGTTGCTCCCGCTGATGAAAGACCCTGATGCAAAATGGGATGACCGGTCCTTGTTCTCCCACCGTGGCCGCTGGGGTGGTGGTGGACGCGGCAAAAAAACGCGTGAGCTGGCCAAGTATTACGGAGCATCGGTGCGCACGACCCGTTGGCGCCTGGTCTATGAGATGGATGGCGAGGGCCCCTGGCTGAGTGACATCTCTGAGGACCGGGGAGAGGGTAAGAACCTCATCGAGGAATTTCCGGAAGTCGCGCAAAAGCTCAAAGCCGACTTTGACAGTTGGTGGGATTCCACTGAAGCCCTTCTGGTGAATGAGGGATTACCTCGCCTCCGCCCGGGGGAGTATCCCTTGCACAAACGCTATGCAAAGCAGCTCAAAGAAAAGGGGATACCTGACTGGGAGCCAGAGCCGTTTGAACAGATAACAGATGTTGAATCCAGTGCCGTAGTGCCTACTGGCTGGGAAGGTAAGAAGTCAGACTGGAATGGATTTCGAAAGGTGGCTTTCAAGGTGGATGGCAAATCCTGTTTTGTCGTGCTTCCTAACAAAGATGCGGAGGGAAAGCCGTGGGTTTGGCGTGCGCGTTTTCCCAAGTATCACCCGGAAGTCGACATCCTCCTGCTCGAGCGGGGTTTTAACGTGGCGTATATCAATACGGACGACATGTTGGGTAGCCCGCGTGCCCTTGAGCACTGGGATGCCTTTTATGCATTCATGACAGAGAAGAAAGGGCTGGCCAAGAAAGTGGCCCTTGAGGCCGTCAGCCGTGGCGGACTCTTTGCCTACCGATGGGCGGCGAAAAATCCCGATTCTGTCGCTTGCATCTACGCAGATGTGCCAGTCTGCGATTTCAAGAGCTGGCCTCTCGGGCAGGGTAGTGGTGTTGGTAATCAAAAGGCCTGGCAGAATCTGCTCAAACAATACGGATTCACTGAGGAGCAGGCGCTCGCCTACCGCAAGAACCCGATCGATGTCTTGGCACCGATCGCTGAGGCCAAGATACCCTTGCTGCATTTGATTAGTCGTAATGACCGAGTGGTTCCCGCAGAAGAAAACACCGATCTGTTAGCGAAGCGATATCGCAAAATGGGAGGGCAGATCGAAATCATCGAAGTCAAAGAAGCCCCCAAAGCCAAAGGACATCATTTTGATCATCCCAATCCTAAGCGAGTTGCTGATTTTATTGAGAAACATACAGGGTCACAAAATCGTATAGAAAAAGGAACATCCACAAGAAAAGGCAAAGCGAAATAACTACATCCATGAAAACACAACTCATCATCACCACGCTTCTCCTAAGCCTACTCTGCCCAGCCCTCGCCAAGAAACCGGCAGCCAAAGGGCTGGCTCCCACGCATACCAATGTCGCCTATGATGCTCATGAGCGCACCGTCTTGGATTTCTGGCAAGCCAAGGGCGAGGGCCCGCGCCCTTTGCTAGTGTATATTCATGGCGGCGGCTGGATTAAAGGGGATAAGAAAGCGATGAAAAACGCGCAGACCTACCTTGCTCATGGGATCTCCGTGGCTACGGTGAACTACAGGCTGTTAGGTAAGGATGTTACCTTGCCGACTCCCGTGCACGATGCCGCCCGTGCCGTGCAATTCTTGCGCAGCAAAGCCCGCGAATGGAACATTGATAAAAACAAGATTGTGCTCAGCGGACAGAGTGCTGGCGCCTGTTCTTCTTTGTGGATCGCCTGCCATGGTGATCTGGCAAAGCCCCAGGCAAGCGACCCGGTAGAGCGTGAGTCTACGCGCGTGCTGGGCGCGGCAGTCAGGATCGGGCAGACCTCGATTGATCCTGTGGTCATCGAGCCTTGGATCGGACCAAACGTATTTCATCCGATGATCTATAAGGCGGTGGGGGAGGATTCGATTGAGAATGCGATGAAGAATTACGCGAAGCACAAGGCGACCTATCAGGAGTTCTCAGCGATCAACCACCTCAGCAAGGACGACCCTCCTTTGTTTCTTGAATACGACTCCAGATTCGACATGTCCGTGCCTGCAAAATCGATCAACCACGGCATTCATCATCCAGTGTTTGGGGCGAAGTTCAAGGAACAGTCCTCCAAAGTGGGCCACAACAAGGTGGAGCTGATGATCAAGAATCACGATGAGTCGAAGCAGTTCAGTGATGTCGATGACTTTGTGATCAAGACGCTGACAGGTCGCGCTGGCGCTTCTGCAGGCAAGGAATCTGTCACCGGTGAGAAGCCAGCC
>CBFHPA010000068.1:0-7773 GCA_965657565.1 Oceaniferula sp. | reverse complement strand
GGGTCTCCGTATACCATGGCGCCGAGACGGCCATTACCAATGACAAGTGACTGGGTAAAACTCGTGGCGGGTTGCTGAAACCAGAGTGTGTTGATCGGGTCAATCACTGGGAGTTTTGCTGTTGCTAGTGGTGTTACGACAGTGGCAGTGAGTGAAGTCTTCCCCTGTTTTGAATCTTTTTTGGGCGCCTTCTTTTCGGCACTCTTTGCAGCTTTTTGCGACGTCTTGTAAGCAGACTTTTCCTCCGCGCTCAGTAGGCCGTCCTTATTGACATCCTGCGCATCAAAATGATCGCTCCACTGCTGCGCATCAAAGGTGCTGCCACGGGACTCGATGTTTTTCTTTTTGTTAGCCAGATAGTCGGCTTTTTTCTCCGGCTCGCCTGCTCCCGCAACGAGAGCAATCGAGCATGACATCAATGTAGTTAGTATTGTTATTTTCATCATCAATATTTCTTATTTGGTGAAATTGTTTTCCTTCAGCCACTGTGCTGCGAATGAGAACCAATCGCAGCCACTCATGCCGTGGCCGCCCTTCTCAAAAAGCTTCAGCTGTATGCTTCCCCCAGCGGCTTTGAGGGCCTTTTCGTAGGCTACTCCTCCAGCACAAAACTTGTCATCTTTAGAATAGGTCAGGAAGGTGGGTGCGACTTTGTTTTTCATGTGGAAGATTTCGGCATCGAAGTCCTTGTCCATTTTCCGGCCTTGAAAATAAGCCGCACATTGCAAAATGGCATAATTAGGCTCACAGCTGTCTTTGTCTGCCTCATCAATCGCCTGATAGACTTTTTGATCGTAGTTCTGGGTCAAGCGGGCGGACAGATGTCCACCTGCTGAATTGCCAAACAGACCGATTTTGTTCGGATCAATATTCCACTTGCTCGCCTGATGACGCACAAGTCGAACAGCGCGTTGCACATCTTCGAACGCTGCATCCGGCTTGTCGGGGATGGTGTATCTAAGAACAAAGACTGTGATCCCGAGATCGTGCCAGTTCTTGATATCTGCATCCGATGGCAAACCGAGAACCTTGTAAGCACCACCCGGGCAATAGACAACCGCAGGCGTGGCTGTGTCGCTCTTCACCTGATAGACTGTTAGGTTGGGATCCAGAATACCGCAGAGTTGCTTTCTGCCGCGCCGGTCACGGTATTGCTCTTTCAGCCGGTTGGCTTCACCGCCTACTCTTTCGATGGGCCAGAGACGAATAATCGGGGCATCACTTGCGCAAACGATGGGCTTGGTCTCACTCGCCTCAACTGGGGTAAGCATCAAGAGAGGAACAAGCGAAATGCTAGCGAACGCGCGCTGGATTGTTTTTTTCATAGAGTAGAATAACGGGATCACTCAACAATACATGAACCTACTTCTTCTTGGCGGGCTTGCGCTTTCTCTGCACCGCACGTCCGTCGGGACCAAGCTCAGGCACCTTGCCACCCGGCTGGGTGAGCAGATCCGAGGTAGGCAGCTCGACTGGCTCAGGCCACTCCGGGCGGTTCAGGTTCTGGTTGAGGATTTCCTGAGTAACAGCCTCTGATGTTATGCCGTCCTTGGGAACCTCTACCTTGGTCACCCAGGCGATGGTATTGAGGATGAGTTTGCGGTAGTCATCAATCGCCCAGTTGCGGTGGAAGTGGCCACCGACGAATCCTGCACCGCGTGGTGCATCCTTCGGGTCACGGCACCAGAGCAAGGACTGGGGTGTTCCCAACTTGTCCGCGGCGTCCTTGTTCCAGAACTTGGAGCTACCGTAGGTCACCATATTTTCCGGCGTCGGCGTGCCAGTGGCAAGCGGGTAGCAGTCCGAGCAGCTCTTATCAAAACTCAGATTCCAGTAGAACTCATCAAAGGCCTTGATAGAGCCACTCAGTCCCCGGGCAACGGGGTGGCCGTCCTTGGGCACCATGTCGGCAATCCAGCTCGGGTTCACCGAGAAGGCGTCCGCGAAGTATCCGCCCATCCACTTGTTGTAATACTTCTCCCCGACTTCTTTGGTAGGGTGCACGCCGTAGTGCATGAACATGAGGGCTGTGCCCTGCTTGTATTTCTCATCGAGCACTGCGTATTTCTCGCCGTAGTCTCCACCCCCATCGGCGTAAACGATGATGGTGTCCACACCCTCCAGGCAAGACTCGTCCTCGGGCCAGTTGAACCAATGCACCTTGGCGACAACGGGCAGACCACTTTCATTAAGGGCCTTGGCAAGCAACAGTGAGCCCGCCTTGTACTCGTGAATGCCGTGGCGGTGCGTGGTACTTCCGGCGATAAAAAGGATACGCTTTTTACCGGTGGTGTCACCCCAGACGATCTTTGGCGCGTTCTCGTAAGTGAGACCTGCCTTGCGGTCATTGAGGTCAAATTTAACGGTTTTTTTAGTAGCTGGTTTCGCGACTGTTGTGCTTACAGGTTTCACATCTCCGCTTATTGATTTGGTGGCAGAGGGGGTGGCAGGCAAGGCTGCTGCAATCACCTCAGCCACTTGCTTGGCCTGCAGTGCTTTGCCATCATTGTGATAGTGAACATTGTCCGGACCCTGCAGATATTGGACGCGTTTTTTATCAATCAGACCATAGAGGTCATTGATGGCAACCCCGTGCTTTTTCATCACGGCAAGAGCAGCATCTCTGAACTCCTTGGCGCGTTCATTGCTGACGATAATCTTCACTTTTTTCTCCGGTCCAGAACACGGTGGTGTGGTGGTGGCAAAAATGAGCTTGGCCCCCTTGCCTCCGTTGGCCTTGGACGTATTTGCTTTCATCTTGGCAACGATGCTCTCCAAACTCTTGGCGTAGGACTCCGGGGTGGATTTTGTATCCTGGGACCAGCCATACCAATCCCATAGGCCGAAGTTGAAGTGGACCAAGTCCCAGTCACCCTCACCCAGCCATTGTTCGATATTCTCATCGCCGTAGGCGGACCAACGGCAGTTACCATCGACACGGTGGACGTTGGCTGTGCCCGCCAGGTTTTTGCGCAGCATGGTGGTGTAGCCAATGGAAATGGAATCCCCAATGATCAGCACCCGTGGCAAGGCCGGGTCATCGCTCGGATTGGCAAAGGGGTTGATCAGAGGGTCCGTGCTGTTATCACGTCCTTTTTTCTTATTTACCTGCTTGGTTTTTTTCTTTGGTGCAGGCTCCTTTATGGCGGGCTTGGCGGCAGGAGGAGCCGTCTTACTCACTGGAACAGCCTTGAGATCGACCGGAGCACCCGCCTTCAAGTAAGCAGCAATATCAGCCACATCTTGAGCAAGCAGTCCAAGCTGGCCAGCGGACATCATCAGTGATTTCTCGAGTGGCTCGATACTTTTGATATACTTGCGACTGATAGAAAGCTCCCCTCCACCCATCACCTTGAGGATAGAGGAGCCTCCGGCAAAGAGCGAAAAGCCCTGAATAGTATGGCCTTCCTTGGTGATAATCTCAGTACCTTCGAAGCCATGGGCAATGCCCTCGTTAGGGTGAATGATTGCCGTGGCGATGGCTTCCACCGAGCGGCCCAAGCCCCACTGATCGAGTGCCGGGCCAAAGTCCACCCCGGTGCCGTTGACCTGGTGGCACATGTAGCAGCGCGCAATAGTCATCTGGCCACGTGCCACATCGCCCTTGAGAGCGACCACTTCTTGGACATCGAGCTTGGTGATTTCCGGGCCGTCCACCGGCACCTTGTAGTCCTGGTTCGCCTTCAAGGCGTTGGGCTTTTTGTTGAGCCCTTTCATCTTACTGGCATAGCTCTTCCAGACATGCTGACTGCGGTTCTGCAGCCACCACTGGGCGAGGGTCCTAGTATCATCCGGGCCGGATTCCGCCACGGCAACCATCGCCATGGCGGCTGCCTCATCAGGAATGAAACCCAGAGCTGTTAGTGCGTCCTTTCGGTCAGCCAGCGGGATTTTAACCGAGAGAGCGCGCGCCTTGAAACCCTCCACACTGGCGGCAGGGTGCAGACGCCAAGCGATCTTGGCAAAGGCCTTGCTCCACTTGAGCGGATCCTCATCGCCCAGCTCCTTGCCAAGAACCTGATAAATGGCTTCCTCTTTGTTGGTCGATGCCGTTCCGATCGCTTCCAAATACCAGCGGTCCTCTCCCTGGTACTGGGAGGCCAGGGTCAGAATGATGTCCTGAGTGTCCTCCAGCGAGAGATTGCGCAAAGCAAGTGCCACCTCACGGCGCACAGCGATGGACGGATCCTTAGCAAGGGCCGTGGCGTGTTCGAGGAGCTTGTGCTCCACAAAGCGCAGCGCACGGAATGCGGTGATTCGCATCTGGGGGTCATCATGAGCGAGAACCTTTTCCACCTCGGTGATTCCCTGCTCGCCAAGCTGGGCGAGCAACCAGACCGCACGCGCTTGGATGTAGGGGTTGGGGTCATTGAGCAGAGCTTTCACTGCTGGCAGTGACTTCTCCCCTGCGGCCTTCAAGCGGGTGAAGCCAGCATCGCGGACGTTGTTAGATGGGCTTTTGAGTGAGGCGATCTGGCCCTCCACGGTATTGATATCATATTTCGGCGGGCGCGGATTGTCTCCCTTGCGCGTGATTCGATAGATCGCCGCGGCGTAGTCCGCATCCTTCATGCTATGACCACCCACACCCGGGTCAAACCAGTCCGCTACATAGATGGCTCCGTCCGGGCCGACACAGACATCCGACGGGCGGAACTGCGTGGCCAGACTCGCCTTACCCTCCTCACCCTTGGGGAACTCATTGGCGCGCTTGGAGCGGAAAAAGTCAAAACGCTCCATGGTAAAGCCAGCCCCATCCGGCTTGGGTAGGTAGCCGAAGATCACATTGCGAGCCGCCTCACCGGAGAGCAGCAGGCCACGGTAGTCATCCCCGAGTGCCCCATTTTCATAAAAACAAATACCGGTGGGTGAGCCATTACCGTAGACATCTCCCGCAGGAATCGTGCCGGGGTCCTCCTGGCGCCACTCCGCGATGGGTGCAGCCTGTCCGGGGCGGCGCTCGGTCTGCCACTTGCGCTGGCCGTCATCCGAGGCAAAGCCCAGGTTGCCATACTCCATCAGCCAAGTCGTGCGGCAGGCGGGCGGGTCATCGTTGTCGTTCTGATAGATATCACCAAAGGAGTTCACCGTCTCCTCGTAGCTGTTGCGCATGTTGTGGCCAACCACACGTAGGCCAGTGCCATCCGGATTGACCCGCAAGACCACTGCCCCCACGTAGATATGACCATCATCACTCTTCAGGCCGGGTTTGCCGCCTTGATTGGGACCCTCATCGGTCACCGAGGGAGCACCTCCGTTGTAAACACTGCCGACGCGAAGGGTCCAACCGTCTTTGTCGGTGACAATATGGCTACCGGCATTTCCAGCATTGAAATACCACTGGCCACTTGGTCCCGTGGTGACAGAGTGCAAACTGTGATCATGATCCTGGCCTCCGAAGCCGGTAAGTAGCGCCTCTTTTTTATCCACCTTGGGGTCAAAGACCGCGTCCCGGTTGACATCGGTATAAACAAGTAAGTTGGGCGGTTGGGAAACGACCACCTGGTTGTCAATCACCGCTACTCCAAGTGGCGCAATCAGCTCCGGGTCCTGAACAAAGACGTGGCTTTTGTCCGCCTTACCGTCACCGTCACTGTCTGAGATCACCATGATCCTGTCCCCCTCGGGAATACCGGCGAACTTCGTGTTTCTGAACATCCTGTAGTTCCTCCCCTCGGCCACCCAGATCCTGCCCTCGGCATCCACGTCCATGTTAGTTGGGTTGTAGAACAGTGGAGAAGTCGCCCAAAGTGTCACCTCAAATCCCTCAGGAACGACAAAGTGATCCGCCGGCACATGAGGCAACGGCTTTGCCAGACTGGTACCTGCCAGTGAGCTCAGTAACAGGGAGGCTAGAATAAGTTTAGTCAGTGTTTTCATCATATAAAAAATCTTCATGGCTCTCAGCAGCTTGGAACTTTAGCGGCGTAACTAACTGCGCTTCAAAGAATACGCGCCCGATACGCCAGACCTTACTCCACAACCCGCCAAATCGAACCCTCCGGAATGGAGAAGGATCCCTTTAGGTTGTTTTCGAGGTAGTCGTTGAGCTGCTTGAGCTCGGCGGCACGTTGCCCATCTGGCTTTTCGGTCAGGAATATCGGCCACCGAGGCTGGCCCCAGTAGGTATGCGAATACTGCTCTCCCTCCCGCTCGATCATGAGAATTCCTGAGGTGTAACGGTTGCCCACCTCACCGAAGAGAATATCAATCCGCACCGGCTCGTTACCGAGCTCGATCCACTCGCCAGATGCGATGCCCGCCGTGGCGTTGAAGCAGGGGAATGACGGGTGCCTCTCGCTCTTTACAGCAAGTTCTTCACGAAGGGCCGTGTCAAAGCGGGAGCCGTTTAACACGGCCTTGCCATTGATGGCCACCAACAGGGAGTTGTCCGCGTAACCCCAGAAACGATAGCGGCCGGGCTTGGGTGCCTTGACCTGGCCCTGATACCATACCATCCACGGGTAGTAACGATTGGATTCCGAGGTGCGGGCATAGTCTGCCAGCTTATTGTGCGCGCCGGCAATGCCGTTAAAGGCGAGCGTGTGACCTTCAACCAAATCAGCCAGAGAGCCCTCGTCACTGAATCCAGATTCCACCAGCGGCACAAAATGACGCCCCATATAATCCTCAGGCGGGAAAGTCTTGATCGGTAGTTTAGTAGTGTTAGCGAAGGCAAAAAACCGGCCGCGCAGGCTACCTGGGCGGGCATCAAGCGGCGTGTTTCCGGCAAGATCCGGCAGCCCCTCCAAAGCGCGGCGGCGGATATCCACCTTGCCACCTCTGCGAAAACTTGCCACCTCGCCTTTTTCCAGGGAAAGCTGCTCTCCCCCCGGGGTATCTTCCACCGATACCTTGCCGTCCAAAACCAATATGTGTGACTGCTCGGCAACTGTGCTAACGACAAAGCTCGTGCCCAGATCAATGATCTTGCGCTCCTGGGTCTCGACCTCAAAGCCGACACCTTGCGGCGGCACATGCAGCTTGAGCTCACCACGGTCTAGCTTAACCGCCATGTTGCTGAGCACGGTCATCTTCAGGGGCGGCACCGCGATGGCATGCACATCCGAGTCCCGGAAATCCAGTTCCAGCAGCCCCCGCTCCAGGGTCAGGGTATCACCCGGCTTGAAGCCAACTTGACCCTGTTGTCCGGCCTCTTGTAGCTCACCATTGCATAGCAACTCCCCCTCCGCACGGGTCAGGTAAACCACCAGATCGGCCTCTGCAGTATCACTAGCGGCCCTGGTGCCGGTGGCTTCGGACAATTGAAGGGAATCAGGTTTCTCGCCCAGGGAAAAGATCAGACTAAGGGCCAATAGGCTTAATGCCACACAAGCAGCTATAGCGAGCCAAGTTTGCAAGGCAGAACGGGGTTGATTACTGGCCACCTCATCTTCAACGCCCAGCTCGCTTATGAAAGCAACCTCTTCAGCAGAGTCACGATCCGATTCCATGTATTCCCAGTGCAGCACGGCGTGATCGTGCAGCATATCGACAAAAGCGCGGCGTGCAGCAGCGTTGTCACGTAGCATGGACTCCAGTGCCTGATGCTCTTCCCCGCTCAAATGATCGTCGAGGTAAGCGCTGGCCAAAGCCTGTAGTTGCTTATGTTGTTCAGGGGTCATGATCTCGGTTACGAAGTTGGTTTGCTGTCCGCCTCGTTGAGAGTCAGCTGCACACAATCCTGCAGTGCCTTGCGGATACGGTAAAGTAATTGATACACAGCGGTTTCACTTTTATCGGTATGGCGGGAAATCTTTTCAATCGAAGCCT
>CBFHPA010000067.1:0-7914 GCA_965657565.1 Oceaniferula sp. | reverse complement strand
CTGTATCATTATAGGCACCTCCGGATCCACTGTAATCAAACTCAGGTGCAATGCCCGAGAGGTAATAACGGTCAAACAAGGCATCATTGATCAGCCAGACGTTATCAGAGGTGGTAATCACACCGGGTGACATTCCCGTGCCTCCATAGATTGTGTTACCAGGGGTAAAGATGCTGGCATGGGAGTTACCCACGTCCTTGTAAGCGGCCTCAGACCTGAGAGAGAGGTTGGCATTGGCAAAATCAACTAGTGACAGGATCGGGGCTGTGGGGATCTCGGCAAAAGGCACTGCCGTCGAGCCGCCATTCCCATGCATCGTTTCACCCCAGAAGCCACGGTCTCCTTGACCGCTGGCCGTAGGAAACTGAACACCGACCTCCTGAATGTAGGTGTTCACACTCCCGGGCGTGGACAGCGAGCTGTAAGTTTCATTGAGCACATTAGTACGGTGCCCAGCCACATAGGTGCTAGTACGGTAAGGATTAAACTGGCTGAAGACCTCTACCGCGTGTCTATTAGGCATCGCCGAACCATCCACCTTAGTGTAATTGGCGGGTTTCAAGATATGGGAGTTGATGCCGAAGAAAAACTTGGTGTCCTGCGCAGGCGGGTTGGATAGAGTAATAGTGGGCCAGCTTGTCGACGGATAGCCGATGATATCACCGTTGGCATCCAACCGGTTTTGCAAATCGGGAACAAAGTATTCCTTGAAACCCCAATCAATGCGCGAGGCAAAGTTGCCCCCGACCTGCTGGATCCTGTCGGCATTGGTATCAGCATTCACCAACTGGCTTGGACTGATGCTTTTATCATACGGCATGTAAGTCGCCATCCAGTAATGCTCGGCCGAGTTTGTCAACCAACCACTACTGCTATGCCACAGGCATATATCATACAAGCACCTGATCGTGTCACCAGGACCAACTTTGACACCATTTGTCCAATTTTGAAGGACCCATTGTGATCCGTTCCAATTCGTCGTTGGCATCCATGTGGTTGAGATTCCACTGACATCGGTAAGGTTAGTGCCTGGTGTAGCCTCATCGTGCAGGGTAGTATTGTTGGTGCCTGATCCAGGAGAAACAATCATCACCTCTCCTGGCTCCATCACTAGGTTGCGCACCAGATAGGTCAGATTGCCTCCGCCGCCGGCCTCTTTTTGGATATAGATGTCCGTTTTGGCAGGGCCGTATTTTTGTTTCGAGCCATCAGGCTTTACCACGATAAAGCTCATTTTACCACCGTGACCACGTTGTAGTTCTAGGGCATATCTCTCCGCCTTAAGTGTCACATTAAACGGGTTCCATAAGTAAATGAGCGGGTCAATCGCCAGGGTCAGGTCTCCTTTGTTTGTTCCTGCATTAGCCCCGATATTATAATTGGCTACCTTCATACTGTAGAGCGCGATCATGCCCATATAGACCGGCGTGTAGTTAGGTGTGGCCGGCTTGAATACAGAGTCACCGAACTGAGACGTCTCCATGTCGTAATGATAGGTCGCATAAGGGAATGCCGGTTGACCAAACTGCCGGTAGGTTTTGTGTCTCCAGCCTGCGGCTCCACCGTAAAGATTACTGGGATCTGCGCTGTTATTCGGATAGTAGGAACGGGACTCGAGGGAATAGGCATTGCCTGACTTAGTTACTCTTTTGTAGAGGTTGTAATAATCTCTGAGTGACCACCAGTTCGGACCGCGCACTACTGAATTCGGATACCAGCCGAAAAGAGGGCCCCATGAGTGCGAAGGCGTATGGGAATGGCGATAATTAAAACGTTTCAGCTGGGCCGAAAAAGGCGAGCCGTCATTCTTAGTCACCCTATAAAGGAAGCGTTCCTTGACCGGCATGCCAGGCGCCAGCCCCGCTATGCCGTCCCCGGTTGGGTCATGACTACTGGTTGAATACTGGTCATTACCCTCCGTGTTGCTGATGGTATACGTTTCCGCAAAAGTCATGCCCGTGTAGGGATAAAGAGCCTGCAGATTGTCATTGCCACCGACAAACTCACCGTGCTGCAGGTTGAACAGATTTGGCTGTTCGGTCTTCGACACATCCGCTGCCCCATCCATCTCAAATGCCAGCGAAAGATCTCGGCGCAAGCCCCCTTTCCTGACATCAGCCAGCACCCCGCGGCTGTTGTAGCCGATATCGTGGCGGTGCTGCTGTAGCCAGCTGCTCTGGTTGGTTGCAGAGCCCATCACCAGCGGCATGTCCGCAGCGCTGGACGCCTTCTCCAAATTATCGAGCCAGGCATTGGTAGCCTCCTTGAGTGGGTAGGATAAACCCGTTGAAAATGGACCATCCAAAACACCATGGTCAGGCCCGGGAGCCGCCGACAAGCGTGCTGCCTGATCTCTGCCAGCATCGTTAAATTCACCCTCGTTCCACGCCAAGTCGACTTTCACTCCCTCGTCCTCTACCCAGTAGGCATAGTAAGAATTGTTGCTGGAAGCGATGGCAACCTCCACCTTTGGGACTTTGACCGTGCTGGCATCATCAGCACCTTGAAAAATAACCACATCCTCTGTAGATGGGGCTGTACCCACGTCCGTGATATTATCCGTGGCAGCCTCGTCACCAGATACCAGCCAACGGACAAAAGTCTTGGAATTAGGCGTTTCAGGACTATATCCACTCGTATTCCACACACCTACCCAGTGTTTCCTGCCATCTGTTGCCGTTGTGCTAGTTGTGTAAGTATTGTTAGTATCACCAAGAATCGCCGCTGTAGCGCTCACCCGCTGGTCCGGACCCGCTGCTTTCTGCAGCTCACCAAGGGCGATCATTAGAGCCATCCTAGCATTCGCACGTGCCATTCTATCTGCCTCATTAGCACCTCCACCCGAGCTGCGTTGCTCAATGGTGGAGAGGCTTAGCATTCCAACTGCAATGAGCGTCATCAATACCATCATGCTGACGGTAGCCACGAGAGCAAAGCCGGGAGCCTGTTGTCTAGGTGCTAGCATGTGATCCTCAAGAGGATTAACAATGTTAGATGGGGAAATGGAACGGAGCATCACTTATTAAGGAGTCAATATTAGAGATTTAACACAAAACATGTATTCACATTGTAACCTCTAAAATAGCCGGTCGAGAAAAAAATCTCATTTTTTAGGGTGGTCAGAATAAATACACACGCAGCTAATGTTGATGAACTTACGCAGAAATAAGCATAGTGCATACCCCCTTTTTTACAGGGGTAGCGCTACTGATCATAACGAAATCCTGAGGATCTGTAAATACACGTCATGATCAAACTTTTGCACAAAATGAGCAAGCACACCAGTCACGCGAATACGTGATCGACCAGGATATGATGGAATCACTGAGCTGTTGTGAGCTTACCTTGAGAAATTGCCCACATTTAGCCACATTTGCTCATCAATACTCATCCCTGCCAAGACTACCGAGCAGGTAGTGGAGGCAGTTTCTGCGGCAGCAGTTGCGGCAGGAACCTCACACTGGGCAAGCCTCCTTCTTTTTTGGGCGGGCCAATGAAGACAATTTCACGACCACTGGCTTGGGCGAATAGCCTGGTTTCAAAGACCTTCTCACCTTTTTCATTGCCGATGAGGAATGGAACCATGCCTCCATTTTTGCCGATTTTAGATTGCATGATGGTCATCTCCCGGGCGGGGATCTTCTTGACCGCACCGGCAAACTTCACCATTAAATCCGCGGCACTGAAATTGGCGAATCGAAAACTACCAGCTGGAAATCCCTCAAGGGAATCATCAAGGGCAAGGATGCGGATCTTGAAACCCTCTTCTCCCTGACTGGGAATCAAAAGGAAGAGAATCGGGCTGATGCCAGGCAAGAGCTTGGACTGACCCACGAGTGAGTAGACAGGTTCCTGCTCCTTGCCGTCTTTTGCTTCCGGCTGACTCATGGTGAACAGCCGGAACTCCTTGCTTTTCTTTAGCCAGTGCAGCAGAGAACGGCTACTTGTATAAGGAACGACCTCACGGTAATCCTCACCGTCCTGGTAATAGATTTTCTGGGGCAGTGGCCCTTCCCAGAGCATGCAGCTGAACTGGACCCCTTTCTTTTTCTCCTGCTGCTGGGCACACACCACCGTAGCAAAACATGCCCACACCAAAACCAAGCTAAACGCAAACCTCATCATTCGTTCCATTAATTTAATCCCCCTACTAAAAAATACAGCTTAAACCTCACTGTCATCCAGCCAGCGGAAGCTGCGTATTTCAAAACGGCGGCCGTAGGTTTGATTCATGATATTGAGGGTAGCACCCTCATCCCATGGTTCGTTGTTATCGGGATCCGTGTTAGAATCCACATACTCCGGCAAACGCTGCACCACTGCCTCGCAAGTCGCCTTGGCAATGATCTTGCCATCGGCATCGGCAACCTCACCATAACCGCGAATACGGAAGGTGTCTGAACGCGCTGTAAGGCGTGGAGCGATGTTACGGAGCACATTGGCCTGGGTGACACTTCCTGGAATACCTGCTGCGGTGTTTGCACTCTCCGTGGTCGATGGAACCAGAGGACCGTGCTTCCCATAATCAGTAGCCACACCTCCTGCTGAACCATAGACACTACTGTTCGTCGTCATGGCATCAACCCCTGCCTGCACAGCACCTTTCTTGTGATGATTCGTGATGGTATTACCCCCTACCTTGCGGTTGACAAAATCCGACACACTCATAAAGGGACCACGTTCCTTAACCTCTGTGTCGATCCTGCCGGCCAAGTTGTTGATCTCATTTTTCAGGGCCAGACGTGACCAGCCCGTCCAAGTTTGCTTGTTAGCAGTGCCAGCCACAGGGCTCGGGGAGCTACTCTGGGGAAAACCAAGGTAGGTAGTACGGCTGTCAGATGAGCCATCGTAGCTTTTCACATCGAACTGGCCATTTGATCCACGCGTGTAATAACCCCAGTAAGCCGTGCTGTTAATGTTCAAGCCTCCCTTGAGCAGGCTGTAAGCCGCCATTTTCTTGTAGCCCGGGGTGGCGTTGGTCGTATCATTCAGGGTCGTCTGCAGCAGCTCGGCAACAATTCCCGAGGCGGTTTTGTCCGCAGGCACGTGTGCCTCCATCACCGGGCTTGCCTGGGCCGTATCAGGGTCAACACCGACTGCCGTATCACTTGGATCCATGCCGTAAAAGCGGTGCAGGGTATCACTCAGTGATCCAGTGGCACTATAACCAGCCGTGCTAATGCTATACTCCGGCACAATACCAGAGAGGAAATAACGGTCAAACAAGGCGTCATTGAGGTGCCATGACAGGTCAGTGCCGGTACCATAGGTTTGCACACCTCCACCAGTATATACGGTGCCATAGGGAGCGATTGGAGAAATCACCGGACTAGGTAGGGAGTTTCCCACCGCGTGGAGCGGATCTTCCGCCATGGTGCCCAGAGTGGCATGGCCGAAATCGACGATTGAAAGCAAGGGGCTCGACGGGATATTGGACATGGGAACTGAGGTTTGCCCCGATGAATCATAGCTTTTTCCCCAGAAGGCATTTCGCGCGGAGGTAGAGAAGTTCAAGCCGTAGTTGGACACCAGATTGTTAGGAGTGCCGTCTGCGATAAAGTTGAACAACATGTTGGGAGTGGCCGCGGCCCACCAGTCTTTATTGATCACCATGGGGGCAGGATTGAAACGTGAGAAGACCTCGGCCGCGTTAGCCCCAAGACCGCTCCAATTCGCCGGCTTCATAAGATAGGTAAACAAGCCAAACTGCTGCTTCACGCCCCCGAGGAATGCTCCTGTATCGCCATCGAAGTTAACAAGCGTGTTAAAGTCTTTCGGCACGGGCCAGACAATTGTCTGTGGGTTTCTGTATTCATGCCTGAGTGATGTCAGCTGCATATGTGTGTGCTGCAGCTGATTACCGGGCACGCTGCTGGTGGACTGGAAAATGGAGGGTGTCGTGCCGGCTGGTGCTAGACTTGAATCCATGTAATGCCTTACCGACTGCATACCACTGCCCGTAGGATTGTGATACCCCACGTTGATACTGGTGGCTCCGGCCACCACACTGGCTCTCACCTGCTTGTTTCTCCAGGGCGCTGGGTCTGCCCAGTAGCTATTGTAATCCTGCACATTGACTGAACTCAGGAAAATGCCACTAGCGTTGTTGAGAGGATCATAACCCAGATAAGACTGGCCCGTGTTGGACGATGGGGATGCAGCTACTACCTCCCCCGGAGCCAGAACAAAGGGCGAGGTGCCCGCACCGGCGGATTCGTTGATCAAAAAACCGTAGTTCGGGTAACCACCACGCCCATGGTAATTGAAGAAGTTGCATGACAAAAGCTCCCAGAGATCCGGCGAGTAGGTCGTTGTCGTTCCACTTGCCGTGTCTGTGACCAAAACATTAACGGTCCCAGATAAACCCACATCAAAGTGAACCATCAAGTTATCTACTTCCACTTCCCGGTTGTAGGGATTCCAGAAGTAGAAGATCGGGTCTAAGGTGAGCGTTATTTCAGCCGTCTGGGTAGAGGGATCATAATTATCTCCAGTGACACTAATGATAACAGTTGTACCCAAAAACACAGGTGCATAATTCGGACGGGCCGGCCGGAAAACATACTTCCACTGCCCAGCAAATTTCCCCTGATGCGGATTACGGTACTCAGTATCCCGATGATCCGCCCAAGTCGTGATGGTGTCGAGCATCTCGCCGTGATCATAGCCGATGGTCGAGCGATCGGGATAATAGGCTCGGGCTTTCATCCGGTAGTTGGAACCTGATTTCTCCAGTCGCTTGTAGAGGTTGTAATAATCGCGTAAGTTCCACCAAGTCGGACCACGGGGCGTAGATTGAGTCCTTTTAGTACCCACGTAGCTTGTTTTTAGATAGACCTTGTCTGAAAACGGCCCACCTGTATCGCGGTTTTCACGGAACAGATAACGAGCCCGTGGCAATCCGGACGCCGCTGGATAATCGTAAAGAGATCCATTCTTGTCCGCCCCCCCGACAAACTCACCTGTTTGCTGGTTAAACAAGGTTGGTTGTTCGGTGGCCGTAATGTCAGCATCCCCATCCATCTCAAATGCCAGCGTCAGATCTCGGCGCAGACCTCCTTTTTTGACATCAGCAAGCACTCCACGGTTATTAAAGCCCATGACATGGCGGACTCCTTTGAGCCAGTTCCGGTGAGCGGCACTGGCCCCAGCGACCAACGGGATGTTTTCAGCACTGGTGACCCTCTTGATGTCGTCGTAGAACGCACTGTTGGAAGGCGTTCCGGTGGCTCCGTTGACGATCGCATCCGAGGGGCTGCCATCTTCATTGGCATCTCTGAAAGGACCCAGCGCACCACCACCTGATGTCAGCCAGTAGTTCTGGGCGGGCATGGCACTGAGCCGCCGTGCCTGGGCACGCTCGGTATCATCTGAGCCTGTGCTCGCCTTGGCAACCTCATACCAATTCAAGTCCGTCTTCACCCCTTCATCCTCAACCCAGTAGGCGTAATAGGATTTGTTACCCGCGGTGGTGGCCACCTCCACCTTGGGGACCTTGACCGTGCCGGCTGCATCCAGACCTTCAAAGATAGATACGTCATCCGTGGCGGCAGCAGTGCCAACAGCGGTCAGGGAATTGAGATTATCTCCGGTGTTATCCTCGCTGCCCGAAACCAGCCAGCGTAAA
Source organism: Oceaniferula sp. (assembly GCA_965657565.1). Classification (GTDB taxonomy): domain Bacteria; phylum Verrucomicrobiota; class Verrucomicrobiia; order Verrucomicrobiales; family Akkermansiaceae; genus Oceaniferula. Next base: position 287 of record CBFHPA010000067.1, on the reverse strand, counting down.
AACGGTTTATTGTCCGGATCTGCCGGGTTGTAGTTGGTGCTATCCCAGACACCTACCCAATGCTTCCTGCCATCCACGGCGGCAGTATCCTTGATGCTTTCCTGAGTGGCGCCATTCATAGAAAAGCCCGTGTTGTTGGCATTACCCAAAATGCTGGCTGTAGCCGTCACCCGCTGGTCCGGACCCGCTGCTTTCTGCAGCTCACCAAGCGCGATCATTAGAGCCATCCTAGCATTCGCACGTGCCATTCTATCTGCCTCATTAGCACCTCCACCCGAGCTGCGTTG
>CBFHPA010000066.1:0-7917 GCA_965657565.1 Oceaniferula sp. | reverse complement strand
AGAGAACGGAGGGATCATCGCCATTCCCCATTCATCGCCACTGAACAGCCACACGCTTGAAAACGAGCATCGGAGCTGGGAAAACAAAGGCAGTGAGCAGACCCTCGTGATCGGTCTAGCCCGAGAATTTATTTTGCAGCACGCCCATGCTGCGCGGGTGGAACATGGTTACCAATTCTCGGGATTTGACGACTGGTCCGCTGAAGTAGTTGCTGCAAAAACCGGCCTGAGCCTGGCCGATGCAGGCATGGCTCGGCAACGCCATGTGTCCGAACCTATCATCTGGCAGGATACGGAGCAACGATGGGATGAATTTCACGCCGCCATGAAACAACATGGAATCCGGGCTCTGCGAGGAGGGCGGTTCATTCACCTCATGGGGCAGGCCGACAAAGCCGACGGCCTCAATGCGATTCGCGCACTCTACTCTAAGAGCGACCCACAAACTCAATGGACGACGGTGGCTCTGGGTGACAGCGCTAACGATAAGGCCATGCTTGAGGCCGCTGACATTGCCGTCGTCATTCCGCACGCCGATGGTGCCACACGATTTCAGGTTCGGGCACGTCATGTCATTCACGCCCGACACCCCGCTTCCAAAGGCTGGAACGATGCCATTTACGATATCCTTGCTTCATTTTAACCAACCACTACATCGCAACATACCATGGGAGATTTTCATCAGTTTGGTGTCGTCACGACACTGCATCAGCTCAATCAGAGACCGCTCGAAATGCTCGAGGACGATCTTCTCGAATTTAGCAAAAAGAAACCCATGGCTCTGGTCTTGCCGTCTCTCTATTCTGAACTTGAGGGCCCTGCGCTGAATTCCATCGTCAACGAAATCGCCAGTGTGCCCTATCTGGAGCAAATCGTGGTTGGCTTGGATCGAGCAGACGCATCGCAATTCCGCTACGCACTGCAGTTTTTCGAACGCTTGCCACAGCGACCGGATATACTTTGGAACGATGGTCCCCGATTGAGGGAGATTGACCAGTTGCTACAACAAAAAGGACTCGCACCCATGGAAGCAGGGAAGGGGCGCAACGTCTGGTATATGTTTGGCTATATCTTGGCATCGGGCAGGGCGCAAACCGTTGCCCTGCACGACTGTGATATCACCACCTATGATCGTCAAATGCTGGCACGTCTGCTCTACCCTGTTGCCAACCCAGCATTGAGTTACAAATTCTGCAAAGGCTACTACGCTCGGATTGCCAATAATTCGATGAATGGCAGGGCCTGCCGGCTATTGGTTACCCCCTTACTGAGGGCGCTTAAAAAGATTTGTGGGCCTAACGACTACCTCGACTTTCTCGACAGTTTCCGTTACCCGCTTGCTGGAGAATTCTCACTCTCACGTGATGTCATTGAAGATATCCGCATTCCATCGGATTGGGGCTTGGAAATGGGGACCCTGTCCGAGATGCATCGTAACTATGCCACCAATCAGATTTGCCAGGTCGATATCGCGGATGTGTACGACCACAAGCATCAGGACCTTTCCCTCAGCGATAAAACCAAGGGCCTATCTAAGATGAGCTGTGACATTGCCAAGTCTCTGTATCGAAAAATGGCGACCCAAGGAGAAGTCTTCACCCAGGAGCGCATCCGCACCATCAAGGCGACTTACTACCGGATTGCCCTCGATCTCGTCGATAGCTACCACAGTGACGCTGCCATCAACGGCCTATCCTATGACATGCACACGGAAGGCTCAGCCATTGAAGTTTTTGCGGAGAATATCATGCAGGCGGGTAATGAGTTTCTTGACCCTGAACAATCCATGGCGACGCCGTTCATGCCGAGCTGGAAACGCGTCATCGCAGCTGTCCCTAACATCATGGATATGCTGCTAGATGCGGTCGAGGCGGACCGACGTGAATTTGGTGAGCAAGGAAGCTACGATCTGGCACGACACCCGAAAGTCATCCAGCTTCGCCAACGTGTACAGGAACGGGTGCGTAACATTTATGGGGACGCTAAGACCGAAGCCATTACCGAGCAGATATTTGAAACCACAGGAATGGCTAACAAGGTCATCGAGGCTTCACCTGAGACAAACAAATGGGATCAGCGAGACATCATGGTAATTACTTATGCAGACTCCATTGTCAGGCAAAACGAGCCACCTCTGCAGACGCTCTATCATTTTCTGAAACGCGAGCTCAAGCATTACGCCAATAACATTCACATCCTTCCCTTCACCCCCTACAGCTCGGACGATGGCTTCTCCGTCATTGACTACACCAAGGTGAATCCCGAGCACGGAAACTGGGACGACATTCAGAATTTCAATAGCCATTTTAACATTATGGCCGATCTCGTAATCAATCATTGCTCCCGGGAATCGGAATGGTTTAAGAATTTCCTCACCGACACTTCTCCCGGCAAAGGATACTTCATTGACGGGGCAAGCTTCAACAATCTGACCCAAGTGGTAAGACCCCGCAGCACTCCACTACTGACCTCGGTGCAAACTGTGGCTGGCGAAAAACAGGTATGGTGCACCTTCAGTGAAGACCAGGTCGACCTTAACTTCGCCAACCCCGAAGTCCTGATCGAGCTGATCCGTATTATCCAGCTCTATCTTGACAAGGGCATCCATATCTTCCGTCTGGATGCGGTGGCATTCCTCTGGAAAGAAGATGGGACTGACTGCGTGCACCGCCCACAAACGCATGAAATCATCAAACTCATCCGCCTGATTGTCGAGCACCTCGAACCCTCGGCTATTCTTATTACTGAAACCAATGTTCCCAATAGGGAAAACCTGAGCTATTTCGGCAATGGTAACGAGGCCCACCTCATCTACAACTTCTCTCTACCTCCGCTGTTGCTCTACACCATGCTCAGTGGTGACTGCCAGCACTTGAAAAAATGGATGATGGCTATGCCGCCTGCGCGTCGTGGCAGAGCCTACCTGAACTTCATTGCCTCGCATGATGGCATTGGCTTGCGCCCAGCCGAGGGCTTGCTTGCTGAGGAGGAACAGATCGCGCTGGTCGACACCATTCGTGATTTCGGTGGGGAAATCTCCATGCGCCGTATGCCCGATGGTGAGCTCAAGCCCTACGAAGCTAATATTTCCCTCTACAGCGCCATGGCCGGAACCCTAGGCCACGAGCCGGATCAGTGGCAACAGCAGCGCTTCATCTGTGCTCACACGATCATCCTTGCCCTGGAAGGAATGCCCGCCTTTTACATTCACAGCCTGTTGGCAACTGAAAACGATACGCAGGCGATGGCCGCCACCGGCCAACCACGATCGATCAACCGCCACAAATGGTCTGCCGATGAGCTGGATTGTGCACTCGCAGCTCCTGAAAAGCACCACCGAGCTGTCTTTGACGAATTGCGTCGCCGGGTGGAAATCCGGCGAAAGCAAGAGGCCTTTCACCCCAATGCCACCCAGTACACACTACACTTTGGAACTCAGGTCTTTGCTTTCTGGCGTGAAAGCCTCGATCGTCTGCAATCGGTTTTCGCCCTGCACAACATCACCAACGAGGAGGTCACCATCCCTTTGGTGGAACTCAACCTGATTGCTACCGAAACATGGTGTGATCTCCTAAGCGGCAAAACCTACAGCCACTCAGATCTCACCATTGACCTCCCTCCTTATGGTTGTGTGTGGATATCCAATCGGACCTAATGATCTAGGCTTTCTTGGAGTTGGCAAAGACGACTACATCAACCGCTTTTGATGATCTGGGTCGCAGATGAATGAAGAAGCAACTGGCAACGGCCCGGTTTCATTTACCACCTGACAAAACCAGCTAGTCAATCAGCTAGTCAATCAGCTAGTCAATCAGCTGGTCAATCAGCTGGTCAATCAGCCATCTTTTCACTTGCAGGGTGGGGGAGTTTGGCTATTTTTCGCCCCCGTGATGACAGCATTTTATATGCCGCCGCTCACGACTCCTTTCATATTTCCAATTCTTAACTCAAAAACCATGTCTACAGCAACAGAAGAACATACGCATACATTCCAAGCCGAGGTGCGTCAGCTCCTCGATATCGTTATTCACTCACTCTACACGGATAAAGAGATCTTCGTCCGTGAGCTTGTCTCAAATGCCTCAGATGCACTTGAGAAAATGAGGCTTAAGCAGCTCACTGAAAAAGAGGTTTTCGAGGCTGACCGCGAGCTGGGTATTGAAATCACCACTGATGAAGAGGCGAAAACGCTGACGATCTCAGACAGTGGTATCGGCATGAACAATGAGGAGCTGGTCGAAAACCTCGGCACGATTGCTCACTCAGGCACCAAGGCATTTCTTGAGAAAATGAAGGAGCAGGGTGACTCAAACGCTGATGTTATCGGTCAGTTTGGTGTTGGTTTCTATTCCGCATTCATGGCCGCTGACAAGGTGGACGTTCACACCCACTCATGGGAAAACGGTACAGGTGGCCAAACATGGACATCAGATGGCGCCAGTGGATACAGCATTACTGATAATGCCGAGGCCAAGCGTGGCTGCAGCATCGTGGTTCACCTCAAGGAGGGCATGGAAGAGTTTTCCCAAGATGCACGCATCAAGGCGATTCTCGAGAAATACTCCAATTTTGTCTCTTTTCCAATCACTCTCAATGGCGAGCACATCAACAAGGTGGAAGCCCTCTGGCTGAAGAGCAAAAAAGACATCAGCGAAGATGAATATAAGGAGTTCTACAAGTTCACCGCTCACGCTTTTGATGATCCACGCTACACCATGCACTTCAGTGCTGACGCGCCGCTTTCCATCAATGCGCTCCTATTCACACCGACAGAGAACACCGAGCAATTTGGCATGGGCCAGATGGAGCCAGGAGTTTCTCTCTACTGCCGCAAGGTGCTCATCGACGCTAAACCCGACAAGCTCCTTCCTGAGTGGCTACGCTTCTTGAGGGGAGTCATCGACAGCGAGGACCTGCCACTCAATATCTCCCGCGAATCCATGCAAGACAGCGCGCTGGTCCAGAAGCTCAATGGCCTGATTACCAAGCGTTATCTTAAATTCCTCGAAAAAGAGGCCAAGAACAACTCCGAGTCCTATGAGGAGTTTTACAAGAAGTTCTCCCGCTTCCTCAAGGAGGGCATCGCTACGAGCTACGAGCACCAGGCCCAGCTAGCTGGTTTGTTGCGCTTTGAGACGTCCCTCAATGAGCCTGGTGAGCTAACCAACTTCGCACAATATGTCGATCGAGCCAAAGAGGAGCAGGAGAATATCTACTATCTGACGGGCATGTCACGCGATGCGATCGAATCAGGGCCTTACTTAGAGGCATTTAAGGCGAGGGGGCTTGAGGTTTGCTTCTTCACGGAGCCCGTAGACCAATACGTCATGGAGGCACTTCCTGAGTTCAAGGGGAAGAAGCTGGTGTCCGCAGATCGAGGTGAAATCGACCTCGAGGACGTCGCCACAGAGGGTGAAGAACTGGACAGCAAAAAGCGTAAAAATCTCATTAAATTCATTGAGGATGAACTATCTGACAGGATTGAGAAGGTCGAAGCAACGGGCCGCTTGATCGACAGCCCCGTAGCTGCACTGACGCCGAAGGATGCGCCTAATGCTCAAATGCGCTCCATGATGCAGGCAATGGGCCAGGATATGCCTACCACCAAGGCAACACTGGAGATCAACCCACGTCACGCTGTGATTCACGGCTTAAGCAATCTAATTGAGGCTGACAAGGAAACCGCCAGCCTAGTGGTGCAGCAACTGGCTGACAACGCCTTGCTAGCAGCAGGGTTGCTGGACAATCCGCATAAAATGACAGCCAGGATGAACGAGCTGATCGGCAAGCTAGTGGAGAAATAAGTCTAGATATCCACTATGCTTGTTTTTGGGTTTCAGCTACAGCCCAAACAATTCCATCAGCCAAGGTTTGAAGAAAATCCTTCGAGTCCATGGTTTCATTGTGATGTCCGATGGTAGTTCCGAATACGTTGGCTTTGCCGTACTTATTTACCCATACAACAGGGTGCTCAGACCTTCCATTGGTGCCCTTCGCCAGGACAGTTGCAGATGGATAGACCTTATCAATATGATATAGCTCACCCTTAGGTGTAGTCCAGTCCGCCACGTGCGATTTGTAAGCATCGTGGCTCACATCAGACTTTTTCACTGTTATCGCAGGCCCTCTGGGGCCATGTCGCATCGAGACAACTCCAAGCAGCTTGTTCCATTCTTTATCTTGCTTGGAGTGCTTTCCTCCACCAACATTCCAGTGATATGAGTGCATGGTGCAGTGAATTGCGACGCACGGTTTGCCAGCTTTGTGCACGCCAACCACATCATTTATGTAACTCTCATCATCCTCATTCGCATGGCACATGTTGTATACGATTACATCGTAATCATCAGCCCAGCCCTTAGCTGATAGGGACTTTTTGAGATCCTCAGCTTTTACGTGGTGCCAAATGGTCCAATCGATATCAATTAACTTACTGACTCCTTCAGTAACGATGGTTTTTTGTGCCTCGTAATCATGGTATCCACCTCCAGTCACTAGGAGAGCTTTGATTTTCTCGCCCCTGGCTTGCTTAGCAGCACTGAGCATAGGGGAACCAATACCTGCAGCCAATCCAGCTGCTGTGGTTTTTTTCAGGAAGTTTCTGCGAGATAAGTTTGATGTAGGGTGATTGGGTGTCTGGTTGATCATATTATTAAGAATCTAGATATTGACGTGAAGCCACATGGATTCTGATAGAGCTTTTCATTACCAGCAATGAATTTTTTCACAAACAGGCAACTTCAGACTGTCTGTGTCAGACCGGACACCAAGCTCCAACATGCCTGATTATCTCTAAATAAGCCTACAACCGCATCCCAACGCAACTATATACAACTTCGCACAATGTATGTAATACGTGGTTTAGTATTAAAGGTGCGATAGGTGCACCGAATCCTCTGCCTGAGGTGTGTGTAATAATTGCAGCGAATTTGTGCTAAGAGCACCTACTTCTAAAACTTGATGCGCAAACCAAGGCCTGGGTATTTCATTCCCCAATATATACCGCTGACAGCGACATTCTCATTGATTGCCTTAGAGATTGTCAAATGGGTGTCTGTGCCGCTGTATTGTATCATCATCGTCGCTAGATCATGCCTCAGGTGTAGTCCTACGAGCGGCCTGACCTTATCTAGCTCTTCAATCCATACTGCACCCGCATAAGGCGCAGGCCTGATGCCGTAAAATTCCATATCTGGCATAGCCTTACTAAGCGTGAAAAAATAACTGCGAGATTCCACCGAATCACTTTTATAACTAAAGTCGTCCTCAGATGTACCAACAATTAAAGCTGGTCGCCATCCAAACGGATCTTCTGAGATCGCACGGTAAGTTGCCGTCATGGTTACGCTGTCTACGAGCGGCCTATAATCAACCCCAAAGCCAAAGTCATCGTTAAGCCAATATTGGAAGCTGAAAAAAACCTGCCCGGAATCCCCTTTTTCGGGAATCCACCTGCCACTGAATACAAATCCAAAGCTGTCTGCTGCGCCACGCACGGTGCCGCCTTCACCCGGTCACATGGGTCATGTCGGAACCTCTGAGACAATGAGTGTGGGATGATCATCGTGGGAATCACGATCTGCTTCAGCATACAGCACGGGCGCTAATACGATACATGTGATTAGGGAAAATACAGTAAGAGTTTTCATCATTGGGTTAATCATTAAATTTTTAAACAGTGTTGTATTATTTAACTGGGGATCATGGGTAAGGCCTTTCGGCATGAATGACCGTATACAACAATAAGAGAAGTTATCTCATGAATTTATTCCGAGAATATAAAAATAAATCTGGCTGCATCTGACATCAAATAATCACGAATCTACGCGGCTAATAATCTACATACTCATCACCCCACTCCCAGTCTCGGGGATCATCGCTCGACCCTTTGATGATTTCTGATGGCAGACTTATAAA
>CBFHPA010000065.1:0-8507 GCA_965657565.1 Oceaniferula sp. | reverse complement strand
TCCCTCATCACCCACACTAAAACTGACAGATTCGTCCTGCTCAGTGTAACCTACCTCAAGAAAGAAAGCGTGAGAACAGTTGTCTCCTGGGCATGTTCTCTCCACGCCTACATGAAGGGTATAGATAGGCTCATCCCAGTCGTCTAAACCCAACAACGAAGCTCCCTCACTACCAAATAAACTATCTCCTGATACATATCCTACAGATCCACCAGCAAACCATGACCAAAGGCATGAAGGTGCAGGGGGTGCAATGACTTGTTTGGCTGACGCCTCTTCTCCAGCCTGCGCTGTAGCAGCTAGTGCGAGGCCTGATACGGCAATTAATGTTTTCATTTTCATAACATTAACACATTAGGACACGCCGTCCGCGCATAACAAGCCCTTATTAGTTGGTGTTTCTTTACTAATTTTGCCTCTTAAGCTGGCTTGACCTGCTCAAACACCCCGCCGCCAAGCAGCGTGCCGGCATCGTAAAAGGCACAAATCTGGCCTGCTGTGATGGCGCGCTGCGGTCTGACAAATTTGAGCTTTAACTTACCATCTTCCATTGGCGTGATATGGACTGGCTCGCTCTTGGCACGGTATCTCGGCTGCGCCTCGACCTTACATGCTGAAGTGATCGCCTTATTTACCCAGCTTACACTTCCCACCGTGCACTCGCTGACATACAGGCCTGGTGTCTCAGGCTGATCCCAACCCACGATCAGTTGATTCTTCTCGGTATTTTTACCCACCACCACGTAGGCCATTCCTTCGCGTGGAGACGCGACACCATGGCCCTTGCGCTGACCAAGCGTATGCAGGTGTAGCCCACGATGCTGGCCTAGGACCTTGCCCTCTAAATTAACAATTTCACCTGGGTTGTCTGGCACATAATGGCTGAGGAAGTCTGCCATCTTGATATTGCCAATAAAACAGATCCCCTGGCTGTCCTTCTTGCCGGCAACGGGAAGATTAAACCTCTGTGCGACTTCTCTGACTTGCGGCTTTAACATCTCGCCACAGGGGAAGCGTGCGCGTAACGCCTGCTTCTGCTCCATCAAGGCGAGGAAATAGCTCTGGTCCTTATTTGGATCCGAACCACGTAAAATATCGGCCGTGCCATCACTGCGTTCCCGCCGGCGTGCGTAATGACCTGTGCCAACCGCCTCAAAGCCTTGAGACAGGGCATAGTCGAGAAACACACCAAATTTCATCTCTCGATTACAATAGACATCTGGGTTGGGGGTAATGCCGTCGCGGTATCCCGCCAACAAGTAATCCACGATACGGTCACGGTACTGATCGATAAGGTCTACCACACGAAACTCAATGCCGAGAGTCTCTGCTACGGAGTGCGCGTCCTCGACATCCTGCTCCCAGGGGCAGTTCCCCGCGATGCCTTCATCATTGATCCAGTTCTTCATGTAGCCACCCGTGACCTCATGCCCCTGCTCCAATAACAGAGCAGCAGCAACAGCTGAATCAACACCTCCAGAGAGGCCTACGAGAATCTTCGACACGTCAGACTCATAAACTCCAATCCTCAAACGCCAAATACCAAATTACCATTCCATCAAGAAATTCTGAAAAAACCTGTCAATTCTCGCTAAAAAAAGCTACCTCGCCTGCATGTCGGAACCTACTCAGAGCGAGGACACACCAGCCAATGAGATCAACAGTGAGGTGGAGTCCACCAAGAAGTTCTCCCCCTTCGCAGGCTGCTCAATCTTTATCATCGCCGGCGTTTTAGCCGCCAGCATGGTTGGGTTCACCGTCTGGTCCTACTTTAAAGTTAAGAACACTATTGCTGAATTCACCGATGACGCTCCTCAATCCATCGAGCAAGTAGAAGTCGACGGCAAAGAATCAGATCAGGTAGCTATCAAAGAAAAGCTAATCGGCTTCCGCCACAATATCGAAGCCAAGCATAAAGCGCAGATGACGATGGATGCTGCTGAGATGAACCTCGCCATCGCCACCTTTGACATCCTCAAGCCTCACCGTGATCACCTTTTTATCACCTCGATTGATAATGATCAGATCGAAGCGAACATCGCCTTCCCGGTAAAGGCCGGCATGGACACTGACGGAATGCGCTTCATCAATGCCACTATCATGATCACGCCGGAGCTTGTAGAGGGGGCCGCATTCCCCAGAATTACATCAGTACGCTCGAGCACCGGAGCCGAGGTCCCTGAGCAGTTTCGCCATTTTATTTCTGAAACCTTACTCCACCCGATGAAGGAAGACAAAGAGCTTGGCCCTATTTTCAGCAGCCTCTCTGCGGTTTCTATCGAGGGCAATACCCTGGTCCTACAAAACGATCCCGATTACCAACCACTCACACAGCCCACCGAAGAGAAGAAGCAATCCATGTTCGAACGCTTAATGACCGGCTTTGCCATCATTGCAGTATTCTTCCTTGCCATCGTCTCAGTGATCATCATCTTATCTCGCCGTAAGGCAAAAAATTCTTAATCTACTCATTCTTTCATCATGAACATCAACGAAAACTTCCTCAAACTCAAAGCCGGCTACCTGTTCCCAGAAATCGGCCGCCGTGTAAACGCCTGGACCGAAGCCAACCCAGACAAAACTTCCAAGCTGATCCGCTGCGGTATCGGTGACGTCACTGAGCCCCTTCCCCAGGCTGTGCGTGATGCTATGCACGCGGCTGTTGACGAGCAAGGTGAGCGTGACACCTTCCGCGGCTATGGTCCCGAGCAAGGATATGACTTCCTGCGCGAGGCGATCGTCGAAAATCAGTTCGCCGGCCTCAACATCTCTGCTGATGAAGTCTTCATCTCAGACGGCTCCAAGTGTGATACCGGCAACATTCTCGACATCTTCGGTCAAGGCAACAAGATCGCCATCACCGACCCCGTCTACCCCGTTTATGTAGACACCAACGTCATGGCTGGCAACACCGGCGAAGCCGATGAAAACGGCGCCTACGAGGGCCTCATCTACCTCCCCTGCACTGCTGAGAATGGCTTTGTCCCTGCTATCCCCGATCAAAAGGCAGACCTCATCTACCTCTGCTACCCGAACAACCCGACCGGCACCACAGCCACTCGCGAGCAGCTCGAGGCCTGGGTCGCCTACGCCAAAGCCAACGATGCCATCATCCTCTACGATGCCGCTTACGAAGCCTTCGTTCAAGACTCCAGTATCCCCCGCTCCATTTTCGAAATTGAAGGGGCTCACGACTGTGCCATTGAGTTCCGCTCATTTTCCAAGAATGGTGGCTTCACCGGAGTGCGTTGTGCTTACACCGTCATTCCCAAGACACTCACAGCCACCACCTCCACATGCGAGGAAGTCAGCCTTCACTCACTCTGGAACCGCCGCCACGCCACCAAGTTCAATGGTGCCTCCTATCCCGTGCAGCGCGGTGCCGCTGCCGTGTTCTCACCCGAGGGCAAAGCACAGGTAAGCGCGCTGATCGAGCATTACATGGGCAACGCCGCACTGCTGCGCAAAGCTTGTCAGGACGCAGGGCTCACCGTCTTCGGTGGTGAAAATGCTCCTTACGTCTGGGTCCAGTGCCCTGAGGGTGTCGATTCCTGGGGCATGTTCGACAAGATGCTGGAGGAAGCCCAAGTGGTCATCACTCCTGGAGCCGGCTTCGGTGCAGCTGGTGAAGGCTACTTCCGTATCTCTTCGTTCAATACGCGCGAGAATGTCGAGGAAGTCTGCCGGCGCATTGCCGCTCTCTAGAGCGATTACCTGATTCAATCATCCAACAAAAAAGCCCTGCAAAACAGCAGGGCTTTTTTCTTATGAGTGAATTATAGGAAGTGCGTGATGCACTAATCTTTTCCTAGGTCCTCGTTCACCGGATGCCATGCCTGGATTGCCTTGGTCATGCGCTGAACAATTTCCGGATGCTCGGCAGATAGCTCATTTTTCTCGTGAGGATCGTCCTTCAGGTTATAGAGCCGCACTGGGGCTGTGTCCCATACGTGCAGCTTGTGGTACTGGGTGGTGTCTTTGCCATGATAGCGCAAGAGCAGCTTCCAATCTCCCTCGATACACCAGAGATACTGCAGCGTGCCATCGGGATTGCCCGGCGTCATATTGTGCGTTGCATGACAAACCCCGAATACCGCCTTGCGGTCCTTGCGAGCTGACTCATCAAGCAGATCAATTCCCGGCAGACTTTCTGGTGCCTCGATGCCGGCAGCAGCGGCAATGGTAGGAAACAAGTCGATGGCATGGGCAAAGTCCGGAGAGCGCTCGGGCTTCACCTTTCCCGGCCATGAGACCATGATCGGCGTGCGGATCCCATTTTCATAAGGGCTGCTTTTGGATCGTTGCGCGTAGCTACCCCACAACTTCTGATGAGGGTCATCCGCGTTGCTACTTGGGGCCGCCCAACCGTTGTCACAGATATAAAGCACAAGCGTGTTGTCGGCCAGGCCACGCTTCTCAAGAATTTCTAACAGCTCTCCGCAGGTTTCGTCAAACCACTCACACATGGCGTAATACCTGGCGACATCGATGCCGCGCGCAGGCTTACTGTATTTTTTCAAGAACCTCTGCGGAGGATTATGCGGGGTATGAGGCAGGAAGGGAGCATACCAGAGCAAAAAAGGCTTCTTCTTTTCTACTGCCATATCGACAAAATCGATGATCGGTTTAAAGCCGTCCCGCCCAATTTTTAAGCCAACATCACCATGCCGCCCACCGCGCTTGGGGTCCCCGTGGGTCATACCGTGAGTAAAGCCGCCGTCCTTAAAAGACCCCTCCCACCACTTGCCGGACTGGTGGGTGAGGTAGCCATTGGCTGTAAGCATTTTGATAAAGCTGGGGTGCATGTGGAAGGCCTCCTGCACCGGCACATCCAGCTTGGCACGCTGATTTCTCCCGTCGACATCATTGCCGGTGATCCCGTGCTCAAAGGGGTAAATGCCCGTTGCCATTGATGCCAGTGAGGGGCGGCACAAGGGAGCCGCCACATAACCTCGGCCAAAAACTACGCTGCGATCCGCCAGCTTATCCAGGTGCGGGGTCTTGATCTCTGGGTGGCCCATAAATCCGTAGTCGGTCCACGCCTGATCATCGCTCAGGATGAAAACAATATTCGGGCGCTCTGCCGCCAGACTGACATGGGTCAGGGCCAGGGCCAGGCAACAAACAGCAATGAAATTCTTCCATCTAGTAGTCATAATATTTTGCTTTCTGATTAGGGTGATCATTGAATGAGCACCTCTGGGTTACGCGGCAAATGATTATTTTATTACAGTAAGTCTGGTAGCACACACCTTTTTATTTTTCACGATACCCCAGAGCACCGGGATTTGTGTGAAGCGGTCCCAGGCGATCCCCTGACCGTAAAAACCCATGTTCTTCTCGGTGCGGACGTATTTCAGTTTGCTGTTTGGGCCGGGCTCGAGCACATACGCCTCCGAGTGATCATGCCCCGTGGTATAGAGACGCCCATCTGGTCCCCATGAGCCACCCGAGCAGCTCATCGAGCCCCACTTGGCAACAACTTCATTTGGGAAAGAGTAAGTCTTTAGCTCGCTGAACTGCCCATCCTTATAACGATATTTGATAAGCTTTGTCTGCTTGTTCTTGGTTTTGCCATAGACGGCGTAACACATCCACCACGAGCCGTCCTTGTGCATATCAATCCACGTCAGTGAGCCGTGGCCAGCTGGCATAGGGATTGTCTCCAGATGCTTCAGCTTTTCTCCTGTCACATCGAAGATCTCAATACTGCAATCATTCTTTGCGATGGGGAAACGTGAATGGGCGCAGTAGAGCTTATCCTCAATGACTACTGCGCTGTTGAGATGTTTAAAGTGCTTTTGCGATGCAATCTTTCCATTCGCTTGCCATGTCACCACTACTTTCCCGGACTCTTTGTCACACTTTTCAATACCAGTATTACTAATCGCGTAGAAGTAGTTTGCATCCACCGCCACACCTTGGGTGGCCTTGTGGGGAAAGAACTTCACGCCCGCAAGGACGCTGCTCTGGCAACACAGAAGCAGAGCGAAGTATTTAATTGAGTGATTCATTATTTGGCCAATGCTGCCCACTCATATAGCACCGCTGCTTGACCACGAAACTTCCCAAGCTCATCGACTAGATTCCAAACAATGGACTTTTCCACCATGAATCTTTTGCCACTCGATGACACCCTGATACCTTGGTAGCTATCGATATAGCCCTTCTCTGCGACCTCCATCAGCAGCCTGTCTCTTTCCTCTCTCCGTTGAGGCTCTGCAGACAATCTGGACGGTAAACTTATCAACTCATCCCAATCCAGTTCAAACAACTCTAGTGCCGCGCGATTGCCATAATTAAACATCGGGTCAGGATCATCATTATGAGACAAAACGCAGAACTCGGCTTCAAACAATGCCGTGTCCAAATCTACCGTTATATTAGGAGCAATAAGATGTTTGCCAGTTACCCGCAAAAAACTTGATACGATCAAGCGTGCGTGTGCTTGCCGGTCATGATATACATTACATGAAGAGCCTTTACTCATGATCGTAGTTGATGTGATAGAATTTCAAGGGTGTCGGATATCGTATTAAACATCCCAGTTAAATCAATGTGCACTATTTCAACGCCTGCAGCAAAGCTTGAGCCACTGCTGCAGATGAGCCTGGATTTTGCCCTGTGATGATCAGTCCATCAGTCAGTGCCAGCGATGTCCAGTCATCCGCTTTTTGATACAAGCCCCCAGCCGCAATAAGCTTATCCTCCAACAAATAAGGCACGACATCGGTCAAGCCCACTGCAGCTTCCTCAGAGTTACTAAAAGCAGTGACCTTCTTACCTTTGACGAGGGGCTCGCCGCTTTGATCTTTTGCTTTCAGCAACACCGCAGGGGCGTGACAGACTGCCGCCACGGGTTTTCCTGCAGCAACAAAACTTTCAATCAGTGCGATTGAGTCGGCGTCCTGATGTAAATCCCACAAAGGGCCATGCCCTCCAGGATAAAAGACCGCATCAAAATCATCCGCTTTTACGTCTGCCAACTTAACGGTGTTGGCCAATTCCTGTTGCGCATTTTGATCAGTATCAAAACGCCGTGTATCATCCGTCTGAAAATCAGGGGCTGAGCTCTTCGGGTCCAGCGGAGGTTGCCCCCCATTCGGTGACGCCAGTAATAGTGATACACCTGCATCCTTCAGTTGGTAATAGGGACTGGCAAATTCCTCTAACCAGAAACCTGTCTTCTCACCAGTGTCCCCCAGCTGATCATGTGATGTTAATACGATAAGCACTTTCATAAGCCACTAGTTTGCACGTATTTGCAGAATTGTCATCTCATTCAAGATGGCAATTTCTTACTTACAAAGTTAACTGATATCGATAACCTCCCTTTCTTTGCGTAACAATTAGCCAGCTACTTTCGACTTGCCTTTTTGGGAGGCCAAGAAAGCTTCAGCTCATACTTCGGAGTCTTTAAATCCTCTGCTTGATAAACGGTGATGCTTTCTGGGTTGAAATCAATCTGATACCAATGGTTGCCCTCATTTTGCATGCCCTTGAGATTCAAGTGATGACGCTTGCCAATCTTTTGGTAGGCACCGCGATGATCATGGCCATTCATCCACATCACCACATTGGGAAACTTATCTAGCAAAGTAGTCATCTCCGCTGCATTAAAAAGTGTGTGGCCGCCATAGGGCTTGTGCATCGGATAGTGACACATGATCACAGCACGCTCCTTTTTCGTCAGTGCGTCAGCTAGCACCCCCTTCAACCAATCCATTTGCTTGCTGGATATACCAGCGCTCCAGATGCCTCTGGCAGGACCTTTCAGCGAATCGTAATGCGCTTTGGCCACTTTGTATGCCTCGCTCTCAATGTCGTAATTGAGATAACTCATGTCACCATCGAGCACGATGAAGCGGTATCCCTTGTGGGCAAATTCATAGTAGGCCTTGTCCTTGAATCCAAATGCACGGTAAACACTTGCAGGCTTACTCAGCCCATCGGCATCTTTGTAAGGCACATAGTAATCATGATTCCCGAGTACTTTATAGTTGGGCACATTAAGAGTATTCCAGGCTGCTAGTATCGCGCGCGTATTCTTCCAGCTCTTTGGTGTTGTCTCCACCGTCTGCTTAGGAAATTTCCCATACTCGATATCATCCCAGTCAATGATGTCACCAAGCACCACCCCCCAATCCAAATCACGTTTATTCCAGTGAGAGATAGCGTTTTTAATACGTGCAATGCCCTCTCTCGGCTCGCGCCCACCTCGAGGATTGGCATCAGCGTATTGAATATCAGCAACGGCCGCTATGGAAAATGATCCTGAATCTTTTTCCTTCTCGTCAGCCACCACCGCAACTGCTGACAATAATAAAGAACCGAGCATGAATGACCTAATAAGGGGGTATAAAGAAGTTATCATATGGGTATAGTTACGTCGCGTGCTGTGCATTTACCTCATCAATTCAGCTAGAATATCGTGGTTTCGAAGCCTCTCTATGACGAAAGTAGTCTGTTAGCTATTTTCGACATTCGATACAACGACCAATTTTTTG
>CBFHPA010000064.1:0-8573 GCA_965657565.1 Oceaniferula sp. | reverse complement strand
CACCTACATCGCTGATTTCAGCAACTTTGCGAATTGGAGCTTATCTAATCTCGGTAGCAACAGCATTACCTTGATGGATTTTACCTCTGATGGTGCGGGTATGGACAATACACAATTTCAAAGCGCCAGCTTCGACTACCTCAACATGGGAGCTAATATCGAAAATGCAGCATTTGCATGGGACAACAGCCTTGAAGCCATCATCCTCACCTTCGACATTAACGCTGTGCCAGAGCCTTCCTCAACCGCTCTGCTTGGCCTCGGCGGCCTTGCCCTGGCACTCCGCCGCAAGCGCAGCTAATCTGTTTCTGGCTCCCACATACATTCAAAAGCCTCGACACATAGTCGGGGCTTTTTGGCGCCTTGGCGTGCCTATCCAAAAGTTTCACACACAGTTGCTAAGCTCCCTGCATCTCGTTCCACTCGCTTGTCAGGGCAAGCGGCCAACATAGAACCAAGGGCCGCCGCTTGCGGCTCCTACTCCGACTCAAACTGGCCACGCAGTGGCCTATGAAACCGAATCTGCCGTGCTCAGATTCAATCCTCTTGTTTAATCGGTAAGATGCCAGTTTCGTATGCCTTACTGATCGCAGATGGCGCATTCGATACATCAAGCTTCTCATATACATGACGAATATGAGACACTACAGTATTCTCCGTAATACCCAGCTTTTCGCCAATTTCTTTGCGTGCCAAGCCCTTACTGATGGACTGGAGCACTTCGAGCTCACGATTTGAGAGTTGTGCAATAGGCGCTTCTACAAACTCTGCGTTAGGTTCTCTGATCTGCTTTAGCAGATAAACAGCGATTTCAGGATCAATAGAAGCACCACCCTCCATTACCTCCTTGATTCCCGCCCTGATGCTTTCCATCGAGCTGGACTTGAGTAGATAGCCTGCAACTCCCATCCGGATAGCTCTGATCACATCTACTTTTTTATCAGACTGTGTGAGCACGATGATCCGGGCCTCAGGAGCAAACTTCTGAATCCATGGGATTGATTCCAAGCCCTGCATTCTGGGCAGCCCCAAGTCAAGCAGCACAACATCAATACGCTGTGAGAGGTTGCCTGATCGCAGATCAGCAAGCGCCTGCTCCGCAGTCCCAAATTTTCCTGCTAGCTCAAAACCTGGGCTGTGATCCATCGCTATGTTGAGAGCGCGGCGGTATTCAGGATTGTCCTCAATGAGGGCAATTTTGATGGTTTCTGTTGTTGATGCAGTCATATTGGATCTTTGATGGGCTAGCCGTTATTGGCCAATGTTGAGAGTGACGATCTGCTTTGTGTCCCATGGCCGCCCTGTAAGATAGACCTTATGGAGGTTTTCGCCAGCGGATTCGATTTTGGTGATCTTGCAGTTGGTGGCCCCACCGGCGGTGAGTGCTTTGTCACTGTGAATGGTGAGGTGCCCCTGCTGTGCTCCGGCTGGGTTGAGCTCGATGATCATCTTGCTTGGTGTGACACGGATGTCTCCAACCTCAGTGGTTCCCATCGCGAGGTGCAGGTTGGACCCAACTAGAGTCGGCCCACTCGCATTGAGGGGAGTGATGCGCACCATGGAGGATGAGTATTTCTCGAGAGGCACGGTGTTGTAGGAGCCCTCGGTGTAGGCAATCACCTTCTCCTGCCAGAAGTCATAGACCGCACACTGCTTGTCTGTGGGCAGGCCGGTGTGGGCGAAGTTCAGGTTGATGTGGCGTTTGCCCTCCACGGCGTTGTAGAGGTTGTAGACAGCGAAGTCGCCGTAGGGACGCTCAGCAGTGAAGCCGAAGATGCTATTGTCGGCAGTCTCGCCGAGGGTGAGCAGGCGGGTGTCCTCAGTATGGGAAGGGCGCAGGATCTCGTAGTTGCGCCACATTTCTTCAACTCCAGGAGCATCGAGAGGGTCACTGACCATGGAAGTTCCACCCACGAGTGCCACCGCATTGTGCCAGGTGCGCCACATGCCTAGACCCCCAGGGGTGCCGCCTAGTGATCGCGGCTTGCCGTCTACCTTGGTACCGGTTGCACTGACGTAAGCAACATCCGGATCATTCTGCCACCAGACGTTGTCGTAGATTTGGAAGCGTAACACGGACTTGAGGCACTTGCTGAAGTGAGCCGGGTGAGAGTCAGGACCAACACGGGCAGCATCAATAAAACCAATCACCCCACGGGTCGGTTGACCCAGGCAGGAGAGGATGTAGATCTCCTCACCAGCAGCATCGCGGTAGAGGGTGTAGAGGTCACGGAAGACCTGCAGACGCGTCTTGGTCGGATCGATAAAGCGGGAGCCGATGCCGTTGAAGTCGATCTTGATGTAGCCGTAGCCACGCTCACGCGCGTCGGAGATTATCTTGTGCAGGTAAATTTTAGTCGCCGGGTGATCCGGGTTGACCCATTTCGCACCCGCCGGGTGGAACGGATTCGAGTTCATGAAGCTGGCGATTCCCTTGGCATTGGTTTGAATCGCGCCCGGGTTTTCTTCGATCCATGGGTGGTCTGGATTGATCATCAGCGGGGCAAACCAAACACCGGGAATGCAGCCGGCATCGCGGACTTGCTTGGCAACGGCCGCCATGCCCATGGGAAATTTTTTGTTGGCACTCCAGTCACCGTCCATCTTCTGGTAGCCGTCATCGATCTGGACGATGCCCTTACCAAAGGTATTCGGATTGTCATTGATGGTTTTGGTGACATTGAGCACGTGCTCTGCGGTGATCTTGGTGGTGAGGTCATACCAGCTACACCAGCCATACACGGGACCGCGGTGAATACGCGCCTTGTGGGTGGCGGCAACCCAGCGAGTCCAGACGTCAGTAGCAGTCGCGGTGGGCTCAAAGCAGACGATCATTTCCTCCGAGCGGCGGCTTTCACCAGCGCGCACCAGCACCCGGTCCATCTGAGCGTATGCCTTGATCTTCTGGTTCCTGACCTCGACACGGCAGTGAGCCTCGGCAGGACCCACGGGGCCGACGAGCATGCTGCGGCCATCCTTGTGGGCGATCAAAACAACTTCGTTGAAGCCCCCGTTGGTTTCTGCAAGGGAAAGGGCATCGGTATCCTGCATCAGTGGCGTGACCAGCCATTCCGCGGCATCTCCGGTGGCGAGCGATTTGATGTCACCAGCGGACTGATCAAGCAGATCGATGTGGCTGAGATTGGCATCCTTGTCACTGCGGTTGTGGAAGACTCCCTGCAAGGTGAACGCGCGCAAGTTTTTGAGCCGCTTTAGAGTAAGGGTATACTCGTAAGGAGAGCCATTTTGGCCGTAGGTGGCACGTGTCACCACAGCTTCACCAAAGGGGGTATCCGCCGTGCCGGTCTCCACCTTACCGATCAGCTTGCCGCCCTTGGATCTAACTGCGTGGTTCTTACCGTCCGCATTGAAAAAAGCCGAGGAAACCGCCTCGGAAGGGGCAAAGCCAGGGGCGTTGATGATGATTTCGCCAGTTTTGGCTGAGAGACTGACCCAGTCTGCAGTGGTGTTCTGAGCATTTGCAGCGCTGAGAGCCAGAGAGAAAACGGCAGATGAAAGAAGGGTGATGATGGAATTGCGTTTCATAAATGGTTTTGAAGTAGTCAATTTTTAGGGTGTGTGACCAAGATACTGTGAAGCCAGCACCAATCATTCAAGCAATACACGGAGAAAACTGTCCGCTAATCCCCCAAAAAGGGGGTAGTTGAGGCATAAAAAATGTCAAAGCCCGCGCATTTGACATTTTTATAGCTTACTTTTGACCGTAATAGGCTCCTGAACCGTGCTTACGCTCGTGATGCTTGTCCAGAATATGGCCGGAAATTTCACCGGCGTCCGGATTGAGCTGCCAGGTCATCAGCGCCATCGTGGCACACATCTCTAGGGCGATGCTGTTGTCTAGTGCAGCCTGCGGGGACTTGCCCCAAGTAAAAGGGGCGTGGTGCTTGAGTAAAATGGCCGTCACCACCCCCCATCCTAGCTACTTGGAGTAAGCCTTGTTGATGTCCTGCATCACGCCGAGAATGGTGTTCCAGGTCTCCTGCTTCTCCAGCGTGCTGTTGGGGAACATGCATCCATCCCAGCAGAGGTGCTTGATTTCCGGGCGTGGATTGCCGTTTTCATCGAGTAGCCAGTAGGAGGCGCACTTGACGATGTCGAGTTTACCATTGGGATCATCTGCCACGCAGTGACGGCCGGTCTTATCATGAGCACCGGTGCCGTGCACGCTGCCATCGTTCTGGGCGACGTGGAAATCATAGGTCCATGGTCTGAGCTTGTCCGTCATGGTCTTGTAGGCCGCCCAAAACTCCTCATCCGAGTAGCCTTCCTTCAGCAAGGCGTGCTCTGGCGCATTGTAGCCGAGCAGATAGAGGTAACTATGGGCAAGGTCCGCCTGGAAGCCAACCCGGCCGGGCAGACCGACCATTTCCAACAAATCGAGCATGTCTTTCCAAGAGTGCATACCACCCCAGCAGATTTCACCTTCGACCACGAGGACTTCGTCAAAATCAGCGGCAACCTCAGCACTTTCTTTAAAGGTTTGAGCGATGAGTTTAGTCCCTTCCACAGGGTTCTTGGCCCACTCCTCCACACTCGTGGCGGAGTCAATGCGGATCGAGCCATATTCACGCACGCCATGCTCACGAAGGATTTTGCCATAACGGCATGCCTTACTGACAGCATCGACAAAGCGAGCACGCGTCTCAGCGTCACCCATGGCACTGCCGCCTACGGTTCCCTCCCAGACAGGTGCCACAAAGCTACCTACTTTGAGGCCGTGCCCTGCAATTTTGTCTGCCAGTTTACGGATTTCTGCTTCATCGGCATCAATGTCGAGATGTGGCTGAAACAGAAACATGTCTATCCCGTCAAAACCTTTACCATCCACTTCACTGGCAACCGTCATCTCCAGCATTCGATCCAGACTGATCGGCGGCTGGTCTGATCCATCTTCCTTGCCCACTAAACCGGGCCACATCGCGTTATGTAATTTCCAAGACATGAACGAGACTATTATAGGATTCTGTGTGCTGTCGATCTAGAATATCCTGCCGTATTTTTAGAACAAATTCGTCACGAATAAAAAGGGCATTTCACACCCTGAAGCGCATTCTGTAGTGCCGGGGTGTCTCCTTCATGACCCTAAGAAATTCACGATTGAAGTGACTCTGGTCCGCGTAACCACAATCCGCTGCGACCCGCGAGAGCCCTTCATTGGTCTGGATCAACCGGTGACAGGCCACCTGCACGCGCAAGTGCCTCATGTATTGCTTGGGCGTCATGTCGAAATAATTCTTAAACTTCCGCTCAAAGGAACTCACTGACATGTGCACGAAATCCGCCAATGTTTTCACCGACAATGTCTCGTGACAGTGCTTCTTCATCTCAGCAATAGCAGGCCCCATCTCCCCCACTGCTTCCAGCCCGCTGACCCCTGTCTCAAATGGTCTGGTCACACCGACCAATCCGCGCACCTTGCCCTTGCTGTCCATCAAGGGTGACTTGGTGGTGGTTGACCAGTCCACCAGCCCCTTACCCCGGCTCACAAGCTCCACCTTGTTGACCAGCGCCTTGCCTGCGTTGAGCACTTGCAGATCATCAGTGCGGTAGGCATCTGCGAGGTGAGGTGGCAAATAATCATGGTCCGTCATCCCCAGGATGGATTGCTTGTCCTCAACCTCGATGGCATCTGCCAGACGTTGGTTGAGAGCAACAATGCGCAGCTGCTCATCCTTTACGAAGTAGAGACAGCCAGGCATGTGATCAAACAAGTCACCCAGATAACCATCCACATCATACTTTTGAAAAAAGGCGGCATCATGCATACCTGGGTCATAACCGGACTCCATGTTGGCACTCAACCCTATTCCTTCAGTGAGTAATTTTGTGAATGCCTCCTGCTGAGATCATTCATGCGTCTTTCTGCCATTCCGGCTTGCCCGCGTAGACCCAACGATAGTAGTCAGCGAGAGCCAGCTTGCTCGCTGCTGCCTCATCGATGAATACCTTGGCATTGGGGTGGTGTTGTAAAATAGAGGCAGGGACCATGGCTGCCACAGGGCCCTCTACCATGGCCGCAATAGCTTGTGCCTTGGCGTGTCCAAAGGCTAACATAATGTTACTACGTGCTTGCATGATAGTGCCAATTCCCATGGTGATGCAATGACGTGGCACTTCACTCTCATCATCATTGAAAAATCGTGCATTATCGGCAACCGTATCTTGTGTTAGAGTTTTGATTCTGGTGCGGGAAGCAAAAGATGATGTTGGTTCGTTAAAGCCAATGTGGCCATCCGAGCCAATACCTAACACTTGCAGGTCAATACCGCCAGCGGTCAAAATGGCTTGCTCATAAGCAGCACAGGTTGCTGGCACATCCGCCGTCATGCCGTTAGGGATATGAACTTGTTTCGGGTTGATATTGATATGGCTAAATAGATTCTGCCACATAAAGCTGTGGTAGGATTGTTCGTGCTGACGCTCAAGGCCCACATACTCGTCCAAGTTGAAGGTAGTCACGGCACTAAAGTCGAGCCCGTCTTCACGATGCATCCGGATCAGCTCACCATACAGTGACAGAGGGCTGCTCCCAGTAGCCAAACCTAATACACAATTGGGCTTTTCGCACACCAAACGTGCGATCACTCTGGCCGCAGCGACACTGGCCGCCCGCTCGTTTTGCTGAATGATAATTTCCATTTAATCTCAAGATTTTGTCAAAGCTCAAACATTACCCTACTCCGATTATAGGCAGACTAGCAGCAGCAACCGCTTGACCATGACGCTTGTCCTGCTCATTCGGCGTCACTAGTTCAATTTGTTCGGCAAGTTCTGGGAAAACCTCCTCCAAAACGGTATGAGCCTGCTTGATGATGATGGTGCCACCCTCGCCACTTGTAACTCGGCCTAACAGGAGCACCTTTCGTATTTCATAAAAATCCGCGTAATGGGCAATGGCATAACCGAGGTAGGTGCCGATCGTGGAGTAAATTTTAGCGGCGCGATCGTCTCCCGCAGCCATGAGTTTTTGGACTTCAATAAGCTGCTCTGGGAATGGCATGTCCACGGGTAGCTCAATACCCGCTACGGGCACTAATCGAGCCACAGCCTGCTGTGATAAGTATTGGGCGCCAACGCCAGCGTCCCCAGACCATTCATCCACTGGCGCATCTTCACGGTAATCAATAGGAGCGAAGGCTAGCTCATTGAGCATTGGGGTAATGTTGCCTTCAGGGGTAACGTAACCAACCGCTTCGCTTGTTCCCATGGCCAAACCCAGTACTGCGTTTTCATCCATCGACATCGAGCCTGCAAGGGCTGTCACCTCACCATCATTAACGACTTCAAAAGGAACATGATGCCAACGCTTCTGCAGATCAAAAAACACGCGCCTAATTTTGTTTTCAAAATCCACAGCAGCCAGTCCGCGGAATAATGATGCCACCCGCACTTCATTATTCACGTAGACGCCTGCCGAGCTGCCTCCTATGGCGTCTACCCTGGGCAGGTGCGCTGCGGCACGTTGTAGAGAATCGTGAATGCCCTCGATATGGTAGTTTGGATCGGTTTCAAAATACGGGTTCCACTCCACCTCTTCAGAGAACACCACCTCGCCGTTGATCACGGCAGCACATTTGCGGTCCGACCCTCCGAGATCAAAACCAATACGGCAGCCGTCAAGATGCCTGCCCAAAGGCATGGATGTCTCGTTCTCCTGAGGAATATCCTCCATCCCACAATTCAATATTTTCAGTGAACTACGGTAGACTTTTTCACCGAAAAATTCGGAATCAAACGCGCGCACCCCGCCGGCACTGTAAATAGAGGCTAACTTCCCAGCGAGAGGCTCACACCCTGCTATGAATATCGTGCAACCACCACGCTGCCATAAGAGAAATTTGAGAATACGCTCAAGGTAACGTAATGTGCGATCATCGTGATCACCTCCTGTGGGCATAATTTCCGTACGAAAAACAGTGCATGTGCTATCAGGGCGAATTAAAGCGATAGCTACCTCGGTAGCTTGCCCGGCAGTGGTCACCAAGTTCTGATAAGCACGATTCCACATCACCGCGGGGCTGAATTGTTGATCTAATTCAGGCTTGATCGGTGGTTTAATAGCTGTTGTCATCAAGTCTTGAGGTGAGTGATGCGAGACGCATGAATTTATAAAACAGGCAGTCCGATCGTAAAGGTTAAATAATTGCCATTTTTGTTTATTAATTTAACATTATTGTCTTTTCAGTGGTCAGGTTTATTGCCATAAGTGATTCATGCGCGAGTATCTGCTAAAATTAGAAGAGCCTAATGACTATTATGTAGGAGCAGGTGAAGCTAGGCTTACCAGCCCGATGCGGGTGCTCTGTTTTCTGCGTAAAGATAAACACGTCCTCCAAAAACATGCCCTACAGAGCCGGTCTCATCACCGCTTTGTGTTACTATATAATCTTGGAACTGAAGGACAAGTTCACCTGGATGACACGGTGTTGCCGATCAAAAGTGGTCAGGCGATCTTGATCCACCCTTACCAGTTTCACCATTTCAGCGGGCTAAAATCTGATGATATTCGTTGGCTGTTCTGTACGTTTGAGCTCGAGGAGCAATCGCTCTTT
>CBFHPA010000063.1:0-8610 GCA_965657565.1 Oceaniferula sp. | reverse complement strand
CTTTTTTAAACTACCACCGCAACCGCGTGTTTTCTGGGTAAGCAGAGGGTGTACGAGACCCTCATTTCGCACTAGATCAATGAATCGCTGGTGGTGGAGAGCCCTCCTCAGCATTAGGGTCATCAGGTAGCCGTATGGACTCGACCATGTCGACCACTTCCTGCGGTGGTGCTGGCGTGAAGGCGCTGACTAGGAACGCAACAACGAAGTTGAGTAACATGCCCACACATCCAATTCCCTCAGGGGAAATACCAAGCAGATATTGCTCAGGTTTACCACCGAGAAACTGGAAGAAGATAATGTATCCAAGTGTAAAGCTTATGCCGGCTAACATGCCCGCAATGGCGCCCTCTTTATTAATCTTCTTAGAGAAGATCCCCATCAATAAAGTTGGGAAGAAGGAAGATGCTGCCAAACCAAAAGCGAAGGCAACGGTCTTGGCAATAAAGGCAGAGGGAGGATTGATGCCAAAATAAGCGGCTACTCCAAGGGCTACAAAAGAAGCTATACGCGCATAATTAACCTCTTCCTTATCTGATAGATCTGGCTTGATAATTTTCTTCATCAGATCGTGTGAGATGGATGTGGACAACACCAATAAAAGACCGGCTGCAGTAGACAATGCCGCAGCGATGCAACCCGCCATCAGTAGCGCAATCACCCACTTAGGTAATCCTGCCATGTGAGGGTTCGCCATTACCATAATATCATTACCAAACCAAAGCTCGTTCGGATTCGTCATGTCAGCCTTGCTAGCAAGGAGCCTTTCACCATTCTTACCAATACGCTGCTCTTTAGGTGCGTCATAGGCTGGATAAGTCGGCTTTGAGCCAATAAAAGGCGAAAAGCTACCTGACTCAGATTTGCCGGGACCAGAATACTGAATCTTGCCGTCGTTGTTCTTATCAACCCATGCCATTTGACCCGTTTCTTCGAAGTCTTTGAACCACGCCGGGGTTTCAACATAGCTGGTGTTATTGAGTTTCTCGATAAGGTTTACCCGAGAGAACGCTCCAATAGTAGGAGCTGTAAGATAGATGACAGCGATAAAGAGCAGAGTCCAACATGCAGATGTCCTCACAGCACGAACGTTCTTAACCGTGAAAAATCTAACAATGACATGAGGTAGGCCAGCAGTACCGCACATTAATGCCATAGTGATGCAGAACATATTCATCGTCGATATTTTGCCCGATGTATACTCACTAAAACCGAGCTCCGTATTAATATTGTTGATCTTAGTCAGGAAAGGAATGCTATCCGCAGCGCCAGCCGTGTAATCACCTATAAGCCCCAACTGAGGAATGAAATTATTCGTCATCGCGATAGCAATGAAGATCGCCGGTATCGTGTATGCAAATGCCATCACACAATACTGTGCAACCTGAGTATAGGTGATGCCTTTCATGCCTCCCATGCCGGCATAAACAAATACAATACCTGCACCCGTAGCCACCCCTGCAGGAATGCCGATACCGAAGAGTTGCGAGAAGACAACCCCTACTCCACGCATCTGCCCCATGATGTAGGTCATACAGATAAAGATAGCGCAGAGCACAGCCACAGCTCGTGCCAACTTCGAATAGTAACGATCACCAATAAAGTCGGGTACGGTTGCCTTACCGAACTTGCGTAAGAAAGGAACCATGAGAATAGTGAGTAGAACAAAGCCACCCGTCCAACCCATCAGAAATCGTGATGCATCATAGCCGCTGATTGCAATCGCCCCAGCCATAGAAATGAATGTTGCGGCACTCATCCAGTCAGCAGCTGTTGCCATTCCATTAGCCAAGGGAGATACTCCGCCACCCGCCGTATAATATTCTTTGGTTGACCCAGCACGAGACCTGACAGCAATGCCTATGTAGAGGACAAAGGACAGACCGATGAAAATGTAATTCCAGTAATCTTGGCTCATAAAATAATTATTTTTTAGATGTGAAACCTTCCTCGCCCTCTAGTTTGTTCATCATATGTTTGTAGACATATAAAATAATCACAAAACAGATGATGGAACCTTGCTGCGCCATCCAGAAGCCAAGTGGCGCATTCCCTACCTTCGGTAGAGACTCATCCAGCCAGTCCCGGAATAGAATACCAGCCCCCAAGCTGACAACAAACCACACACCCAGAAGGATCATGACTAATGTAATGTTTTTTTGCCAATAACGACGACAGTGTAGTTCGGATGGTTTTTCACTCATAATAAAAGTATCTGGCGTTTATAGTTGGTTGGACTGAGGATGCAAACTGAGAATTAAAAAACAGGCATTATTTTTGAGATGCTGTCTATAGCTTGAGTTGACAAAAGGCATGTCTCATGTGATCACTTCGCCATGCAGACTGAGATTATCACCAATCGCGAAGTGAATGCTGTGCAGATTCCCAGCGGAGATCCATTTGTTCTTCCTGCTGGAACAGCTGTGATTATCACCCAAACTCTAGGAGGTTCCTACACAGTAGCCACTCAGTCCGGGCTTGCCCGCATCCCGTCAGAAGATGCTGATGCACTGGGAATTGATCCTTCAGACACAAGCTCGAATGAATCCGGTGGTGACGCGTTACCCTCGGACGCCAGCCAAGAAGATCATATTTGGAATCAGTTAAAGCAGGTCTTCGACCCAGAGATACCAGTTGATATTGTCAACCTCGGCTTAGTTTATGATTGTTCTCTTGAGGAAAAAGAAGGCAAGACCGTAGCGAATGTAAAAATGACCTTAACTGCACCGGGATGTGGCATGGGTCCGGTCATTGCGGCTGATGCACAGGCACGCATCATGACTATTGAGGGCATCGAAGATGCGCACGTTGATTTGGTTTGGGATCCGCCGTGGAATCAGGACATGATCTCCGAGGAAGGGAAAATGAAGCTCGGGATGGTGTAATACATCACCCGCCTCACTCCCCCCCTAATTTACCGAATCCATTTTGCCGGATCGACACGATAGTAACTTTTAAGCTGCTCGTAGACTTCAGGGTAGTGCTCGCTGAGCTGATGAGGCTTTTCGTAGAAGGTTTCTGTCGCGACAGCAAAAAACTCAGCTGGATTGGTGGCGCCGTATGGATCAATTACTGTTCGACGGCCCTTCGTAAGTTTGCGTTGAAAGCGAATAAAAGCCTGGTTAAAAACCAGCGACCAGTCTCGGTATGTGCCAGCGCCTGAAAGTTCAGGAACACCATCAGCCGCCCCATCAGCTTGATCGAGTTGGTGCGCAAACTCATGCAGAGTGACGTGATTGCCGTCTTCTTGATTTCTACCTCCGGCGATAACGCTTTCCCATGCTAACACCACGCTGCCCGATTGCCAGCTCTCGCCTAATCTCACATCGTCGTGGCCATGCTCGTTTTTGGCTTTATAGGCAGAAGGATATAATAAAACACTGCGCAGCTTGCGGTAGAAATCGTGATTGCGGTTGACCAGCAAAAGACAAGCCTGCGCAGCTATAACATGCTGCATGTGCCTGGTAACAGCATCCAATCCACCACAAGCCTCAAACGACTTTTCGTATAGGAAAACATGCATCAAACCCTCCAACTCATCTCGAAGATCATCAGGGATTCGATCAAAGATGACGAAATCTTGGGCAATAGCATGACGATCCTCATCACTCAGCCGTAGCTCCATCCATTTCTGCCGCCGCGAGCGAATGATCGCAGCCTGGGCGACAAACCCAACGCTTATCAATACGACAACTGTCAGGATGATATAAATAGAGGTCATCGGCTACCTAGGTTCCAAGCCAACAGTTCTTCATACTTGACCCCAGAACCTCCAAAAATATCGAGAGCACTGCCCACCGTCACATCCACGCTACCACCGCTGCGTTCAGAGACCAACTGGAGATCAGCCATGGTGGCAACCCCGCCTGCGTAAGTGATTGGTATGCCAGCCCAGGCCCCCAACACATCAACTAGCTCGGCATCAACCCCACCGCACAAGCCCTCGACATCTGCAGCGTGAACAAGATATTCAGAGCACCACTCTGCAAGCGTTTCCAGAGTAGCGTGAGTGACATCGATTGAGGTCAACGTTTGCCACCGGTTCATAGCCACCGTCCAGCCTGACTCTGTGCTTCGGCAGCTCAGATCCACCACCACGTTTTCCCTGCCAACTTCATTGGCGAGCTCTCGCAAGCGATCTTCACGAAACTTACCATCATCATCAAAAAGCCAAGAAGTCACGATCACTTGAGAAGCCCCGGCTTCCAGCCACTCAACGGCATTGCGTATGTTAATACCCCCACCCAGTTGCATTCCTCCGGGCCAAGCTTGTAGTGCATCACGCGCAGCATCAACATTACCCGCACCCAGCTGGATAACGTGGCCGCCTCTCAGCTCATCCTTGTGGTAGAGATCCGCGAACCATGCTGGCTCACGATCTGAGACAAAGTTTTCGGTCGGTGGAGCTCCGGTATCGCTCAGTGTAGCTCCGACAATTTGTTTAACCTGACCATCATGGAGGTCAATACATGGGCGAAAACGAGTCATACCTTTACTTATCCCTCTTCGCCATCTTCTGCAAGCGCCTCTGCAAGCAACTTGTTATATTCTTCACGAGGAACCTCGATACCTCCAAATTGTCTCAGATGATCTGTCATCCATTGAGTATCGAGTAAGACAAAGTTATGACCTCTCAACCAGTCAACAAGGAAAGTTAAAGCGACTTTACTAGCGTCCGTTTTTCTTGAAAACATACTCTCTCCAAAAAAAGCCCTGCCAATAGCAACTCCGTAAAGCCCACCCTGAAGCCCCTCCTCATCCCAAGATTCAAAAGAGTGACAATAGCCCAGCTCATGCAAGTGGCTGTAACTACCTCTAATGACGTTATCTATCCAAGTTTCCTCTCTATCACTGCACTGAGCTATAACTTCATCAAATGCTGTATCTATCCTTAGCTCGTATAGATTTTTCCGAAGCGTCCGCTGTAGGCCATGTGGGATATGGAAACGATCGTCTAGAGGGATTAAACCGCGCATCAAAGGCGCAAACCATAGTATCTCGCCCTCATCCGCCATCGGAAACACCCCCTCAGTGTAGGCGCCTAATAAAACGTGAGGAGGTATTCTTTCCATTGATGCTTATAGCTATTGTTCGGTGTTACGCTTTGTCATGGCATCAAGAATGGCCGTGGCCTCCTGCTCATCTTCATCAGCTACGGCTAATCTGACACCATTGAGCAATGTCAGATGCGGTGCAATCGAGCCTAAATTTTCATCCAGAATAACAGCATTAATACCGAAACTTGAAAGCTCCAGCTTGGCGAGCTCAGCTTGCATCAACATGGTGTATTTACGCAAAATGACCATGCGACACAAAATGAACTGCACCATTGAACCTTGCAACATAGAAATCGATTTGACCAGACAGTGTTCAATTAATGCCGAAACTATGGGAAATCCTGCTTGACTCAGCCCTCCGATCCTCCTATCTCATGCCCCCCGCAGAGCAGTCTGCATATCAACCACTACTTTTTCTATGGCCACTACAGAAGTTATTCTACGCGAAAAAATCACCAATCTTGGTTCCGAAGCCGACGTTGTCACCGTCAAGGCTGGCTACGCACGCAACTTTCTTATTCCTGAGGGCAAGGCATTCGAAGCAAACAAATCAAACCTCAAGCATCTCGAGTCACTCAATGCCAAGCGCGTTCAACGCGAAGCTGAGGAGCTAGAAACTGCAAACGCTCTCGTTTCTAAGGTAAGCAAACTCAAATTGGATTTCACACTTGAATCCGGTCAAGGTGGTAAGGCATTTGGCTCTATTACCACCATCGACATCCACAAGGAACTGGCTGACAAAGGTATCGATGTTGACCGCCACGCCATACAGCTGAGCGGCCCCATCAAAACTTCAGGCAAGCAAAACATTGAGATTAAGTTACACCCAGAAGTTACTGCAACACTCAAAATCAACGTCAAAGTTGACGGCGCAGATGCCGAGCCAGCTGAGTCTGAGTAATTACCCTCGAGTGCTGCCCGCCAGCACACGATAATAAAGATCACCAAAACCCTCGTCTGCTAGCAGATGGGGGTTTTTACTTGGGTGCGACTATCCAGCCCAAGCGAGTCTAGCCATGCATCCAGTGCGTGAAAAAGATATTCGCTCCCCTCCCCACTAAACGGCTCGTGTCTGAGCTGCTCGATTTCTTCGTAACGCTTGTTTTTGAGAACTAGCAGGTCATAAAAATTCTTTGTTAATCCAGCTGGGCACACCCAGTCTTGCTTGCCTTGAGTACACAGAAGAGCTGTCTCAAAAGGGGCGTCCTTGGCGTTCTCATGAATGAAATTTGCGAAATCAAGTAAGGCCGTGCCCCAACCAAGAGATACACGATTATGCCATGACTTGTGTTTTGTAATACACACACCATCATCAGCAGCGCCATCATTGATCACCTCATTGATTCCAGCTGAAAAGTTTTCGGGCTTTACGTGTGTGGAGAAAGTTAAACCTGGAATAACAGGAGCAAGTAGCCGTGCCATACGCAAAAATGCAGGCCGTCTGCCCCTACTGGGATTAACAAGGGGTGAAGACAACCACGCAAAGTTAGGCGTGGGCAACTTACCCTGTCCCGCAAGCACAAGATGCCTTGCTGCAAGCAAGCCCCCCATCGAATGCCCCATGACCCCATAGGGTAGCTCCTCGCTTTGATTAAAGTAATGCAAAGTATTCTCAATAACCGCATCAAGTAACTTTGCATCGCCACAATGGCCTCTGGTTCCAGGGCTGCGGCCATGACCGGGAAGCTCAGTGATGAAGCAACGGATGCCACGGTCTACGAAAGGGTGCAATACTTGGAGGTAACGTTCTGCATAATCACCTTGCCCATGGTAAAAAATAGCTTGGGCGCATGCGCTGACATCATCAGCTGGGTGAATCACAAGCTGCTGAAGCGTGCGCCCATTTATTTCTGTACGCAGAAACTCTTCCCTCATTTCTTCAAGGTAGTTGCCAACTTTTCAAAGAGCAGCGCATCCTCATTACGCTTAACAGCGCTCAGGCTATGTTGAATTTCTTTTATATATCGCAGCAAAATAAAGCCCAAATCACCACTATCGGTAACCGCAGATTTAGCTCTTTCTGATATTTCCGGATGAAGCCTCAAAAGTGCATCAGCATCAAACTTTCGACCTCCGTGAAAGCAGTCGATCAAATATGGGGTACCGCCAATCTGAATACGTGCCAGAAAGTGCCCTGGATAATTACATCCATCGACTTGGCAATTGAGCCTGCGACCAAGCAACATAAAGAGGCAAGCTAGGCTTGTTGGATTGCCTTGGCGTGAGTCTATCACCTGACAAACATCATAATTTTCAAGGGAATCGGCCTGCTGCGAGTCCCCTTTAAATCGACCTGTTTTAAACAGCCACCGCCGCAAATCATTGGCACTCGGCGCGACGAAATCTTGTTTCACCTCATCAGCGAGCATATCCAAACTATCTGACAAGGAGGGCCTCAGAGTCACCCCGTCATGCATAAAGTCGCATATTTGCCTCAAGTAATTCTCAAAACTCTCCCAATCATCACTAATGGAATCCAGACCTGAGCTTGGAACCAGCCACTCATCTCTCAGTGTTTCCCTTCTGCCAGGTTGGAGTAAGCGTGATAAGCGCTGCTTACCTTCAGCATTGATATTGATACCCAATGCCGCTAGGTCATGACTAATGTCACCGCTGAGCTCAGAAATACGGTCTTTTACGACTGGTTTGACTGCTGGATCCTCATCGTCGAGAAGGCGAATCAAGTATGGTAGGTCCTCACACGCACTACCGTCCGTATTTTTTGTCTGCTGATCTACTTTAGGCATGCCAGATATTAACCTATATTAGGGGCTTTTTCCAACCATAATCGGTATCAAAAAAAACTCCCATAAGCATAGCCTACAGGAGCTTTTCAACCCTATGCATGATACAAAACTTACTGCTCGCCTGCTATATTGCCCTTCAATTCACCATTTTTAGGCCCGACCTTAAATCTAAATCCGTTTTTCATGTTCTTGAAGAAATCTATGTTTTCAATGCGACCACGGACATTGTCCGGAACGGCAGCTTTGTCCTTGGGGGTTTCGTAAGGGCCTTCAAAGAGAATCACTCCCTCCTTGTCTGTGACAATGACCTCATGGTGAGCATCCGTAACCTTGATCGTTACTGAACCCTCCTCATCCATTACCGTTATTGATGACTGCGCGTGAAAGTTGAGCATAGGAGCCTCATTGTTGGGCGCAGGTGCTTCATCGGCAGGCCGGTTTAACTGATCAATTTGATCTTGGCCCAATAGCCTATTCATATCAAATTGAATTGCACCATCGTTCTCTAGCTGTTTGCTGAGTTCTTCAAGCCGCCGCTTCATGAGCTCTCTCATGCGATCATGCTCAGCTTTCGGCAAATCCCCGAGACCTTGCCACAGCGGATTATTTTCTTCATTAGGCCTAACCTCACCTTCTTGATTGAAGGCTGCCCTGCGCTCAGTGAGTATTACTTTCTTATTTTTCAAATCCCCATCATGGACGAACGCAATCTCCACCTCGTCACCTGGCTTTCTGGCTCTTACCGCATCTCGTAACGCTTCAAAATCTCCTATCTTTTTCCCATCAAATTCAACGAGAACGTCATG
>CBFHPA010000062.1:0-9451 GCA_965657565.1 Oceaniferula sp. | reverse complement strand
GTGTCGCATACACGCCCGCCCGGCACAAAAAGAGTAAGATGATGGCTGCCTTTGTCATCCTGCACCCAACCAAATCGATCGCCATTATATTCGAAGGTAAAATCACGGGCAGGCTCAAGCTGATAGCCCAAATACTCTTCCAGCTTATCTTTAAATCCATCCGCAGTCATACGCTCCACGGTATACTTAAGACGTGCTTGTCTGCGGTCTGTGCGATTACCAAAGTCACGCTGCACGAGCATCACCTTTTCGGCGACATCAACAGCTTTATCAGGACTCACAAAGCCAATCAAATCAGCTGTCCTGGGAAAAGTTTCTTCTTTACCATGGGTCATGCCCATGCCTCCACCAACGGTGACATTGTAGCCGACAATCTTCTCATCTTCAACTATCGCAATGAATGACAGGCACTGCGCATAAATGTCAGTATCGTTACCCGGCGGCACAGCGACATTGATCTTAAATTTACGTGGCAGATAAGTCTTGCCGTATAAAGGCTCGATTGCTTCCTCGCTGCTAATTACTTTTTCCTCATCGAGGAAGATCTCATGATAAGCACGGCTTTGAGGCAGAAGGTGCTCGCTGATATTGCGCGACAACTCGACCGCTTCAGCATGAACGTCACTTAGGTGTGGATTCGCATTACAAATCACGTTTCGGTTAACGTCACCGCAAGCGGCAATACAATCTAGGAGAGCCTTGTCCATTTCTTGAATGGAGGCCTTCAAGTTGTTTTTAATCACGCCGTGCAACTGCCAAGTCTGGCGTGTTGTAATCTTCAGCGTCCCATTTGCATACTCATCAGCAATTCGATCCATTGCTAACCATTGATCTGGCTGAGCAACCCCACCTGGGAGACGAACTCGAATCAAAAAACTGAATGCTTTTTCGAGCTTCTTCTGGCGGCGCTCTTTGCGGACATCGCGATCATCTTGCAAATACATTCCGTGGAATTTGCTAAGCTGCTGACTATCAGCCGTGATAGCACCAGTGCTAGTATCTGCGATTTCCTCAACTAAGGTTCCTCTCAGATAGTTACTATTGATCTTGAGTGGCTCGTTAGCCGATAATTTTATCTCTTCGCTCATAATGTGATATGTAATTAGTGATGGTAGGCTGGAAAATTTTGCCGTCAGTTTGATCAGTAGACATCTCGCTGGTAGCGCTTGTCCTTCTTCAACTTCGCTACATAGCTCTCTGCATCCTCATGACTCATCGCTCCTTGGCTAGCGACAATTTCAAGTAAGGTTTGGTGGACATCTTTAGCCATGTAAGTGGCATCTCCACAGACATAGAAGTGGGCTCCTTTTTCTAGCCACTGCCAAATATCCTTGGCCTGCTCAGCAAGCTTGTGCTGCACATAGACTTTTTCAGGCTGGTCGCGTGAGAACGCAACATCCATACGAGATAAGCCTCCATTCTTCAGGTATTCCTGCCACTCAAGCTGGTAGAGGAAGTCTTCATTGTAGTGTTGATCTCCAAAGAAAAGCCAGCTTTCGCCGGGCGCTTGAGCCGAGGACCTCTCTTCGACAAATGCCCTAAATGGAGCGATGCCCGTTCCAGGGCCGACCATGATGATCGGGGTCTCATCACTCTCAGGCAGTCTAAAGTTTTTGTTGTGGTGCGTATACACGGACACCTTAGCTCCTTTGGGGGCATCATCAGCAAGAAAAGTTGAGGCTACTCCCTTGCGATCTTTTTCATACGCATTGTATCTCACTGCAGCCACCGTGAGATGAACCTCACCGGGGTGCACTTTGAAGCTAGATGCAATCGAATATAGTCGAACGGGTAGCTTGCGCAGAATATCAACGAGTTGCTGAGCTTCA
Organism: Oceaniferula sp.; assembly: GCA_965657565.1. Lineage (GTDB taxonomy): Bacteria > Verrucomicrobiota > Verrucomicrobiia > Verrucomicrobiales > Akkermansiaceae > Oceaniferula. The sequence continues at coordinate 7,622 of CBFHPA010000062.1, read as the reverse complement.
AGACCCTTGGCAGGATACAATTCAAGAAGATCAATGATCTGACGACCAAAACTCCACTCCTTGAATTGTTCTTTGGCATCAGGCGCGAGTAAATCAGCCAACTCTTTGGAGCCAGAAATCTGCTGCCATGAAGCTGCAACCTTACGAGACAAACCAGTAATATCGAGCTCTGTAGTCAGGGCGCTAACAAGAGTCATCTCCCCGATGACGTGGTGTTTTATCTCTGCGTTACCATCAAGACCTGCTGCATTGATAAAGGCTTCGACAACTTCTTCAGAGTTACGTGGTATTACCCCGAGGACGTCACCGGGCTGATAATCAAAACCCGAACCTTCAAGCGAAAGCTCAATATGGTATGTCTCCTTGGCTGATCGGCTGCCACTTAGCAGCTGATTCTCAATTACCTCAGCAGGAAAAGGATTCTTTTTATCAAAGCTTACCTGCTGGCTCTGAACCAATGCAGGTGACGTAGCCACAACATCAGCAGCTCCCAACTTGTCCCAGATAGACTGACTCCAATTTGCAAAAGGCTCATCAAACTCAAGATCGCAGTCAACCCGATCAACCACGCGCTTGGCACCCAATTTCTCTAATTTTGCATCAACATCTTTGCCTGTTTGGCAGAATAAATCGTAACTGGTATCGCCTAAAGCACAGACAGAAAATTCCACACCGTCAAGTGCGACATCGGCTTCCATAAGCTGATTATAAAAAGCCTCGGAGGATTCGGGGGGTTCGCCGTCACCCCAAGTGCTGACCACCACAAGCAAGCGTTCTGCATCCTTGACATGAGTCAGCGTAGCATCTGACATATTGAGCAATTGCGGCTTGTAGCCTTTCTGCTTTGCTTGCGTGGCAAGCTGACCCGCCAGAACTTCAGAATTACCTGACTCTGTTCCATAGAGAACCGTAACCGACTGACTCGAAGCACTCGATGCGGCTGCAGCCATGGCCCGATCAGAGGCATCGCGATTAGCACCAGCAAGATAGCCACTTACCCACACCTGTTGCTCGGGGCTTAAGCTAGCGAGTGCCGATGATAATTGCTTCTTTTGGTCGTCACCAAGTGGTGCATTGTCTGGAAATAAAATCATTTAAACCTTAGTTTGTTTATAAAGATACTAATGTGCGAGCTAATATTGATCCCGATTGACCTAATTGCAAGCTAAATGACAGTATTTACTGATCACCCAGTTGCTCGACAATGGCAGCTATCAGCCCCTCAATATTATGACTTTGAGCCTCGATGAGGTCTTTGCGCCCCAAATCCTTTAATTTGGCAGTTGTAATAGGCCCAATACTCGCCGCTACACATCCCTTAGGCCATGGCAGGCCGAGTTCATGGAAATACTTAGCGGTCGATGAACTGGTGAAAGTCACCATATCTGCACCCTCTTCTGAGAGGCGCTCAACAGCACCTGTGGGGTCATCCTTTTCGGCCTCAATACGATAAGCGATGCACTCATCTACGATGGCACGCTGCTCAGTCAAACCATCTGCGAGAACGGGTCGAGCATTTTCTGGGCGCACCCAAAGTATGGTTTGACTATCAATGTCATACTCATTTTGAAATGTTTCGAGTATCCCTTCGGCAATGTGGCGCTCAGGCACTAAATCAACTGCAAAACGATAGCTTTCGATTGCTGCTTGTGTGCCAGGACCGACCGCGGCAATTCTGACACCACCAAGGCTACGCGCGTCTTTGTAGAGTGCAAAAAACGCATCGAAAAATCTCCGCACCCCATTTGTGCTACTAAATACCAGCCAATCATAAGTATGCACATTGGCGACACACTCGGCGAAACCTCGTTTGTCGACTGGATCGCAAATCTTTAAAACAGGCAATTCAAGCACATCTGCTCCTAGAGCACTCAATTTATTAACGAGCTCTGGCGCCTGTTCTTGACTTCGGGTTACCACCACACGTTTCCCCTTTAATGGGCGATTCTCATACCATTCAATATTTTCCATTTCGTTAATTATGTGACCAATGACACCTACTGCAGGCGCTTTGAATTTTTCTTCCTCCGCAATATCGGCGATGTTCGCTAAAGTTCCTTTGATTGTTTTTTGCCTACCCGTGGTAGCCCACCGGGTGAGGGCAATAGGGGTCTCTTGATCTGCTCCATGCTCAACAAGCTTACTCGTTATTTCACGCAATCGAGCCACACCCATCAAAAAAACTTTGGTGCCAGGTGCTTTAGCGAGCTGAGCGTAATCCAAATCACTGCTGGCTTTATCGCTAGAATCATGACCCGAAAAAACAGTAAGTTGAGATCCATACTCCCTATGAGTGAGCGGGATGCCCGCATAGATGGGGCCAGCGAAGGCAGATGAAATACCAGGTATAATCTCAAACTTCATGCCCGCATCCGAGAGTGCCGCGGCCTCCTCACCACCTCGCCCAAAAATCATTGGGTCTCCCCCTTTTAAGCGCACCACGATTTTACCCTCACTCACTTTTTTGACCAAGAGCTCATTGATCTGATCTTGAGGAAGCTTATGGTCTGCAGCGCGTTTGCCCACATCAATGGTCTCGCAATCGGGTTTCACCCATGTCAATAGCTCAGCACTACTGAGAGCATCATAAACAAGAACATCGGCCTGCTCAATGCACTGCTTCGCCTTCAGTGTCACCAAGCCCAAATCACCAGGGCCAGCTCCAGCTAAGTAGCATATCCCACTCATTTTAGGGAATCGTAAAGTTCACCAGCCACCTGCTCAGGCTCAGTCATTTTTCCCGACACGGACGACTCTGTCGGCTTGTCATTCGATTGTTCGTCAAACACACGGGCTTCCATGAATAAAGTTTCATCCTCCATCCATGATCTAACTCCTACAGGTGTGTGACATCCAGCATCCAACAAACGCAGAAACTCCCGCTCAGACCTCAGTAGTAACATCGATTCACGATGATTGATTGCATCCACACACAACTTCGTATCCTCATCACCTTTACGGATTTCAAAACCCACAATCCCCTGCCCTGCAGCCGGCAAAAATTCAGCTGGCTCCAAAGCTACTGCATGCAAGCCCCCCTCAAGCTCGGCACTGAGATCATACCCCAATCTGACCAAGCCAGCCTCAGCAAGCATAATAGCGTCTAATTCATTATTATCTCGAAGCTTTTTGAGTCGTGTCGGCACATTCCCACGAATATCAACAAGTTTAATATCCGGTCTTAGCCAGCTTAGCTGTCGCTGCCTTCGGACACTACTAGTTGCAACTACTGCACCTTCTGGTAATGAATCAAGGCTCTCGGCCTCAGAACAAACCAAAACATCCCTAACTGGGGCCCGCTCTAAAGCACCCGCAATCATGAAATGATCCGCGAGCACTGTCGGCACATCCTTCATGCTATGAACAGCAAGATCAACCTCGCCTTGTTCAAGAGCTACCTCAAGCTCTTTGGTAAAAACTCCTTTATCGAGAACGCCCTCCACCTTGGCTACCTGCGAAAGCGGTACATCAGTGCGCCTATCACCAGTCGTTTTGATTATTTTCCTGATAATTTCTCGATCAGGAAATTGCATGCTCAAAGCTTTTTCGGTCATTTCCGCCTGAGCCAACGCAAGAGCGCTACCGCGTGTTCCAACGACAAGTGGTTTCATGATATCTGTCTTATTTCCTCTGCGATCATTTGCTCACAAAGTTCAACCTGCTTCGCTCTCGATTCTTTGGCACTGCTTGCTAGTTGCTGAAGCTTATCAATATCATATAAGTAAACTTCCTCAATATCACCTGCCTGCGCCTCAATATCGCGAGGCACAGCAATATCAATTAAAAACAATGGTCTAAACTTACGCATTCGACGAACTGATTCAATCTGGTTGGCTCGCAATACAGGTTCTGGAGCACCTGTTGATGATACCACGACATCAGCCTTGACCAGCGCATCCTGCCAAGAGTCAAACGGAACTACCTCACCATTAAGTTCATCTGCAAGCGCCTTGGCTCGTTCCATAGAGCGATTGGTGACAGTTAATTCACTAGCTCCGCGAGAAATCATGCTCTGAGCAACCAATCGACTCGTTTCACCAGCACCAATGATCATGACATGACTTCCGTTGAGCTTACCAAAAATTTTCTCGGCTAGGTCAACTGCCACATTCCCCACCGAAGTTGCACCCATTTGAATGCGGGTATTAGTCCGGATACGCTTACCCACGGCAAATGACTTTTGGAAAAGACGGTTCAATACTCCCTTGGTAGCACCCGCCTCAAGAGCCTGCTTGTAAGCACTCTTCACCTGCCCGAAAATCTCCGTCTCTCCGAGCACCATCGAATTAAGGCCACATACAAGAGCAAACAGATGCTTTTTCGCCTCATCTCCACATTTTTGGTAAAGATGCGACATATCTGCCTCATTATGATCCTTTGATAAATGCTTTGTTAACACCTCTAATCCCACTTGACGATCCTCTGCAGCCACATAGACCTCCATACGATTACATGTTGAGATCACCACACTTTCTGCAATGGTCGTCAGCTCTGTTAGCTTACTAGCCATTGCTCCAAGCTTATCTTCAGACACCGCAAAATGCTCCCTCACCTCAACAGGTGCGGTTTCATGATTTAGTCCCATGCATATCAATTCCATTTAGTTGATCAGAGGGAAAATCAGCAAAGACAGAACAAACAATACCACGGCTGTGATAGCCAACTTACGAGGTGGCATACCTCGCATCCATCCCCAAAAAAGTAATAAGGCATAAGACCCCCACTGCCCCAGAGCAACATATAAATGCTTATTTGCCGCTCCTGATTTCTCCATCACGAGACCGCATATCAGCCCCAATGTAAGCAAGGAGAAGCCAAGCCATAATAAACGCTCTACGACTTGATTCAAATCACGAGCTGGAGGTAGGTTGGCAAATAATCCAGTGCCCGTGTGAGCCTCTTTTAACTGTCTGTTTAAGACAATGAACATCACACCCGCAACAGCCGCTAAGCCCAATGCTCCATATGCCAAAACCGAAAAGGCAGCATGAGACTCTCTCCAGCCATCTACTACGATCTTACGCTCAGGACTTGTATCTAGTAGCCCAGGCATCAAGGCAATCGACAATAAGAAACAAACCAGAGGTGCGGTAAAAACACCCAACAAAGAGAGCCTGTATACTGAACCCACCACCATATAAAAAATCGTCAGTGACCATGCCGAGAAAATTAATACCTCGCCTGTATCTCCCAACGGGCAGCAAGCACGCATTTCACCACGGAGGCTCAGCACAGATAGTTGGGCAATGAAGCAGAACAGCATCCACAAAACCGTCCACCGAGACTTGCTTCCACGGCGCACGTGCCTTGCCCCTTGAATAGCTGCCACTGCTGCAAGGATTATAGCTATTATCAGCACCCACCTGTCCATACGATCTGTCTCTTGCGCAGATAGCTTAGGAATTTCAAGCCGATATCTTACTGATATTTTTCAGCTTTTGAGACCAAACTCAGCTAGCGGCCTCTCTCAGCAGGCAGTCGCCTCACTGCAGAACGAAATTCATACACAGGCAAAGAGGATAAGGGTCATACTCAAGTCATCTTCGCAGCCCTAGAATCTTTGCTGCATCTTCAGCGCGCACCTCGAACACAGCCGAATCTCGTGCCTTAGGCTGCTCATTCTGTTGAGTTTGGTATTCATAAACCTTAATCGGTTTCACCCCCTCGATTTGAGACATGAGATACACACGCAATGCTATGGGATCACGTCCCTTATAGCCGGGCAGATCTCTAATTTCAAATGAGATATTATTCATACCGTCTCGTGCACCTCCAATAACAACCTCCGAAATTTGATTATCCTGAAAACGGTGCGCGCTGATGTTGTTGATTCTCACCTTTACTTCTCTACCTGGGCAATAAGTGTAAACTTTAGCTATATATTTGGCCCTAGGAACCTCAATAGGAGGCTTTGGCTTCACTCCGCTTGGCATGAAAGCCTCCGTATCCACATAAACTAAATCACCTGATGCGAGCTGGGCACGGATATCCTTCAGGTTATCGAGGTTGATAAATTCTGCCGTATCGTATTTCCAGCCGCGGCCCTCATGTACAAAACTCAGCAAAAGAAGATTCTCTGAGGAAGCCTTACCTGCTCCAAAATCAACCTTACCAAAATAAACCGACTTAGCGGTCATTCCCCTACTATGCACTCTAAGCAACTTTAAGCCTTTGAGGGAAGGTGGATCAGCGGGCAATTCAAAAATATCAGCTGGCCAGCTCCCCTTTTCTGATGAAACACGGTTTTGCAGAGCTAACCTGCGGTGTGTAGAAGTTATGTTGTGCCACTTACGATAATCGCGGCTTACAACAGCATCACGCCAATGACCATAAACCTGACTCAACGATTGCGCAAACTTGTCCTGCTGGCTCGAAAGCTGTGCATTGCACATGCCTGATCCTGCCCATGAAAGCATCGCCACTAGCAAACCACGAAATAAATAATGCTGCGTCACGCTTTACATTGGACAATAATTCCAGCTAAGGGCAAACCTTTTCTCAGTTGCAGGATGTTGAGGGTCAAGCAGGCACAACATTTATTGTATAACCACTATCTGAAATATCGATTATGAGCATTCTCACTAAGGCAAAACCGCTGAGCGCTGAGCGAGACCTTGAGCTACTTAAGGATGCCGAGTCATACGCATACTGCACTGTCGAAGAAACCCAATTGATAGCCCACTGCTTCTTCCCCCAAGGTCACCAAACCGCGGACTCCAGGCCAGCGATCATTTTTTTTCATGGTGGAATGTGGGACGTCAGTATGGCAACTCAGTTTGCTCCTCATGCGATGCATTTTGCCAGTCGTGGCATGGTTGCCGTCATCGTCCAATACCGAGTATCTTCAGTAAGTAATGCAACTGCTGAAGATGCGATTGAAGACGCTGAAAGCGCTATGTTGTGGCTGAAAAACAACCACACTGAGCTCGGGCTAGACCCCAATAGAATCACCGCAGCAGGTGCTGCATCAGGAGCACATATGGCCCTTATGCTTGCCATGAATAATGAAACAGAAGCTTCAGAGACATATTCACCCCGCCCGTTGGGAGTGATTGCTTTGAGCGCCATCGCCGACACAACAAAAAAAGGTGTGGGCATGAAGCGATTCATTGACAGCAAAAACGCGACCCTGTTTAGCCCAACCAAACTAGTCAGAAAAGGCCTCTGCCCCATGTTGTTGATCCATGGCAAGGCTGATACCATTGTCCCTCATCAACATATCGTCAAATTTGCCAAAGCGATGAGCCGTAAAAAAAATAAGTGCGAGCTCATTGAATATGCCGGCATGAATCATAGCTTTTTCAATTTTAACGTAAGCTCCAAACACTTTGAGCTCAGCCTCAACGCCATGGATGCTTTCTTGGTCAACCTCGATTGCCTTGAACCTGCAAATTACGCTTAAGGGCTCTCGTCCCGTTTTCGTCAGTACCCTTAAAACACTTCACCTCAACTCTCAGTAATAAGAATTGAGGTGAAATGGCAACCCATACGGGATTGGATGCGCTCCGCGCGCCCTATGCGTTCGCCCATCTGCTCCTCCGCAGATGGCTATTGTTAATTTGCCGCATGCGCCCCACATATCGTGTGGCTGTTCGGCTTGCGTTCAAACCCTACGGGCTCTC
>CBFHPA010000061.1:0-9926 GCA_965657565.1 Oceaniferula sp. | reverse complement strand
AAAAAACCCTCACGCTAATGGCGTAATCAAAAATCATATAAACATCACCAACATGAAATTCCGCGTTCTATCGATCATCCTCATTCAATATTCACTATTCAGCATTCACTATTCGATGGCAGCTCCTGCGGAGCAGCGGGTGACCGAAGGGAACGCAAGCTCTACCAAGCCCAATATCGTACACATCATGATCGATGACCTCGGCTGGCAGGACATCGCCGCTCACAAGATTGACGGTAAGCCGATCTATGAAACGCCGCACATGGACCGCATGACCAAAATCGGCCGCCGTTTCACCCAGGCCTACTCCCCAGCTCCTACCTGCGCTCCCTCCCGCGTCTCTTTCTTCCGTGGCCAGTATCCGGTGAACACCGGTGTCTTCCACGTCATGGGCGGTAGCCTGCCGCGCCCTTGGAGACCAGATACCAACATGATCACCCCTTACTACTCCTACGGCCTCGCGGACGAGGAACCCACCATCGCCGACGTCCTCGGCAAAGCCGGTTACTTCACCGGTCACATCGCTAAATGGCATGCCGGTGGTAAGCACGCCGGCTACCCTTTCCCTTTGGATCAGGGTTTTCACTTCGGCTTCAGCGAGAAAAACGGCCGCCACAAATACTATAATGACGAGGACTTATGGAACCCCAAAGAGCCACGCAAAAACAGTTTCTTCGGTACTTTCGGCAGAATGAAGCCCGACCGTCTCTCTGACTTCGCCACCGACGCCGAGGATGACCCCTACCAAATCGACAAAAACGGCCGCCCTTTCGACAAGCCCCAGGACATGGCACTCAAGTTCATCAAAAAGCATAGCGACAAGCCCTTCTTTCTCAATTACGCGCCCTACTTTGTCCACGGGCCCATCCAATCGCGTGACCGGGTCCGTTTTGAAAAATACCTTAAGAAAATGGGTCTCGAGTTTCCCACGGACCCGGATTTTCTGCGTGATCGATCAGGAGGTAAAAACTACGGCCACACTAATCCCTACTACGCCAGCATGGTCGACACCGTGGACCACTTCGTCGGTCAGATCATCACCCTGCTTGAAGAAACCGATGACCCACGCAACCCCGGCCACAAGCTGATTGAGAACACCTACGTCATCCTCGACTCTGACAACGGCGGCGTGCTTCCCTACACCGACAATACTCCCCTCCAAGGTGGCAAGCAAAACACCTACGAGGGTGGGGTGCGCATTCCCTTTCTCGTCTTGGGACCGGGGGTTTCGGCAGGGAGCGTCTGCCACACGCCCATCTCCCTGGTCGATCTATTCCCCACTTTTATGCAAATCGCCGGGGCCAAAGAGGACCCCACCCTTGAGCTGGATGGCTGCAATATCTTTGACCATCTGCACGGTGCCGAGAAAGCCACCACCAAGCCAGACGGCAGCGAGCGCAAAGCCATCTTCTGGCACTTCCCGATGAACAGCCAGATGAGCGTTGCCATGCGCAAAGGCCCATGGAAGCTGGTCAAAAACTACGGCGTCAAAGGAGGAGGCAACCACAAGCCAAGCCTTGAGCTTTATCAGATCTACGACGAGGCTGGAGCACCCAAAGACCTCAGCGAGGAGAAAGACGTCAGTGCCGAGTATCCCAAGGTCCATGCATCCATGAAGGCGGAAATGCTCGCCTATCTCAAAGCCCACAAGGCGCCCGAGCCCTACCGCAGCCCAGCCGGAGCGGATGTGACCGATGAGGAATTGGCCGCCATTGCCAAAGTCACCGGGATGTCCTCAGAGCAGGACAAGGTCTCCGTTAGCTTTGAAACCGGGGAGGGGAAAAACAACGTCTCCGAGGCCACCCTTTTCTATACTCTCAACCCGAAACCTTTTGATTCCACCGGCGGCCACCGTGAGGAATGGTTCCAAATGGAGGCTAAAGTGGATGATGGCAAAGCGGAGGCCAGCCTGCCCCCCGGGGCGACCCACGCGGTCATCGTCCTGCGTGATGAAAAAAACTTCTGGATCCCCTCCGAGCCACTCGCCTCGGTCATAGAAAAAGACCACAAGCACAACAGCTCACTGCTCAAAAACGGCTACGCCTGGCGCCCGGGTTTTCATGCTCTGGTGAAGCTCGGCTACCAAGCTCGGGAGTCTGCCAAGGCAAGGCAGTTGATCCCCGCCACCCCCAAGCTCGACAAAGCCCTCGCCCATGCGATAAGGCTGCTTTCAGATGAGAGCGCTTCTGATGATGCCCTTGCCACCGGCGTCCGTGAGCTAAGGCATGCCATCCGCAGTCTCACCGCTGTTCCGGAGTCCAAGCACCCCGCTCTCAACCGCTTCCCGACCGAGCCACTCTTCTAGAATAGTAAATAGTGAATTTGGAATTCTAGCACGGCGCATTCACTTATAACTTGAATTCAAAACTCAAAACTCACTCCCATGCCCAACAGAAGATTCTTCCTTAAACCCTCGGTCATCACAATCTGCAGCGGCCTTCTTTTCATGCAGGTGAGTGCAAAAGAAGATACAGATAAAGCCGTTAACACATCTCACGCGGTGCCAGGCTACAGCGATCAGCAGCCGTCTTTCAAACAAGGCAGCCGTCTATTGTTTATCGGCGACTCGATCACCGACATGAACTGGGGGCGCAATGAGGCAGACAGGAATCATTACCTAGGGCATAGTTACGTCTTTATGCTCGCCGGTCGTCTCGGGATCGAGATGCCGGAAGCCAAGCTCGATTTTTACAACCGTGGCAAGAGTGGTAACGCGGTCTGGCAGTTGCGTAAGCGTTGGCAAAAAGATGCCGTCGAGATGAAGCCTGACGTGCTCACCATTCTCATCGGCACCAACGACGTCGGTCAGGGTCTGATGAATCCGAAAGACAAGATCACACCCGCCTCCTTTGAGTCCGACTACCGCTACATTCTAGACGCCAGCCGCAAGGCCAATCCCGATTTGAGAATCGTGCTTATGGATCCCTTCATACTGCCGACGGGCCCCTTGAAAAATCCGAAAGCCTACGACGTCCGCCGCAAGCTCACCGATGAAATGCGTGTGGTCGTCGCCAAGCTCGCCAAAGACTACGACGCCGTGCATATCCCACTGCAGGACATCTTTGATGCCGCCGCCAAAGCTAACGGTTCCGCTGGTCCAGAAAACTTGATCTGGGACGGCATCCACCCCCTTCCCGTCGGCCACGAGCTCATCGCCCGCCACTGGGTCGAGGCAGTCAGCACTCGCTGGCGCTAGGGTTTCACCCCTAATTTTTTCCCGCTATTCTATCTGGAAGGAGACCTTCACGCGGATGGTGATCGGGATCTGGCCAGGTGCCAGTGAGCTGTTATCTGCAGCTCCCTCTGCACTGCGGTACTGGGCACTCGCTAGATGCCTTGGGTACTGGTGATTTTGTTCCTCGATGAGGATGGGTTTACCGATGGTTGAATTAAGAGTTTCGGCCATTGCGGTAGCTTTCTCTTTAGCATCCAGTAGTGCTCTTTTACGAGTAATGCTCTCATGCGCAATCCGCTCGGAGTGATCATAGTGAACGCTTGTCAGGGAGGTGTTAGGCAGCTTGGAAAGCCCCATCCAAAGCTCTTGGTATTTACTCAGCTTGGTGAGTTTGAAGGAGATGTCCGTCGAAGCCTTGTATCCCTCTCTGACCTTATTGCGATCCTGGTAAACCCAGTTTTCGCCGAACAGCATGCCAGAAGTCTGGATGTCCTTTTCGGGAATTTGCTGCTTCTTTAGATAATCCAGCACCCCTTTGACAAAAGCGGAATGACTCTCGGCCACAGTTTTCAGATCGGCATCCTGATTGTTGATCTTAAGGCGCCAGTGCATCAGGTTAGGGGTGACATCCTTGGTGGCTGTGCCGATCACCGTTACTTGCCGCGTAGTGGTCTCGGCAGCGTGGGAGCTCATGACCACAGAAAGGCACAGGAGACATAAGAGGCAGGGGAGTGTAAATTTGTTCATTGTTTTTTATAGGTGTACTAGCTGAGACAGCTGGGTTTGAATTTTTTTATCCAAGGTCACCTTACCATCGCACGCTAGTCCATGCCGTCAAGCTGATAGCGGTAAGCCCGACCTTGTCGGTGCAAACAGCCCTGAAACAATCATGCGTGACATCCCGTATAGAGCAGGCAGCCTCTGCGGTGCGCTCACCACGGCCGCCGATACTCTAAAATAATCGACATGACATTGAAGAAAACCATCCTGTTCACCCTACTGCCTGCTGCACTACTATGTTCAGCAAGCCTGGCAGAAGAATCTGTTAAAGAGGCTAAAGCTAATAAACAGACGACAGGCAAAAAAAGCATGAGCAGCTCCGCATGGTCAGGGAAAAAATCCACCTTTCACGGTTACGAGCAGGTCGACTTCAAGCTTGGTGAGGTTCCCTGTAAGGTAGTCATCCCGAAAAAAATCGCCGATGGTAAACCCTGGGTCTGGCGCGCGCGCTTCTGGGGGCATGAGCCTCAATTTGACCTCGCCATGTTGGAGCGCGGTTACCATGTGGTCTTCTGCGATGTGGGCAATCTCTTTGGAAGTCCGGAGGCGGTTAAGCGTTGGGATGAATGTTACGACTACCTGCGCTTCGAGCACCTCTTTGCTGATCGCGCCATCCTAGAGGGCATGTCCCGCGGTGGGCTAATTATATACAACTGGGCGGCGGCCAATCCGGACAAGGTGGCAGCAATCTATGGTGACGCCCCGGTGATGGATTTCAAGAGTTGGCCCGGGGGCAAAGGAGTGGGTCCGGGAGAGGCAGGTGCCTGGAAGTCTTGCCTGAAAGCCTACGGCATGACCGAGGCCGAGGCGCTAGCCTACAAGGGCAACCCGATTGATAACCTGGCACCTCTCGCCAAGACGGGGATTCCGATTATTCACGTGGTCGGGGATGTAGACAAGGTCGTGCCCGTTGCGGAGAACACCGCCATTGCCCAGGCTCGCTACAAGGAGCTCGGTGGTGTCTTTGAGGTGATCCACAAGAAAGATGTCGGCCACCACCCGCACTGTCTGAAGAACCCGCAGCCCATTGTGGATTTCATACTGCGCAATGACCAGAGCGTCAGCACGATCCCTGCGGAGAAGATCATCAGTGACAAGAACTTCATCCTGCGTGGAGACTACCAAAACAGCCGCATTCAGTTTGAGCGCAATAAACGTGGCCACGTGGCCTTCATTGGTGGCTCCATCACTGAGATGAACGGCTACCGGCCGATGGTGTGTGAGATGCTCAAACAACGTTTCCCGGACACCGAGTTCAACTTTACCGCTGCCGGCATCAGCTCGACCTGCTCTGACACCGGAGCGTTCCGCATGCAGCGGGATGTGCTCAGCAAGGGACCACTTGACATGCTGTTTTGTGAGTTTGCCGTCAATGATGACCAGGACTCCGATCAGGCTTACCACGATGCCCTGCGCGGCATGGAGGGTGTCATTGCTCAGGCGCGCAAGCATAACCCCAAGGTCGATATCGTCATGACCATGTTTGTGAATGAGAATATTCTCGAGAAGTTACAAAAAGGCGAGACCACGGACTCGGTCAAGGCGCACAGCAAGGTGGCAGAGCATCACGGCATCTCGGTCAATCACCTCGCTCAGGAGCTCGCTGACTTGATCAGTGCAGGCAAGATAGACTGGAAGAAATTCGGCGGCGTGCACCCCAATAAGTATGGCAACACCATGTGTGCCACCATGATCGCGAACGCCCTGCTTAGAGAGTGGGCTGGCGATTTATCGGCCGATGCAGTGGCCAAGGACCACCCCGCCGTGCCGCTGCTCGACCCCAAGAGCTACAGCAGGGGACGCTTCCTGCCCTTCACCGACATACAGACCGATGAGCACTGGCAGAAAGGTGAGCCGGATTGGTCCAAGGCGAACCAGGGCAAGGTGCGCCCACGTTTCAAGAATATCCCAATGATCTCCGGTACCACGGCGGGGGCCAAGCTCACGGTCAAGTTCATTGGCACAGCCATCGGGGCCTACATGCTTGCCGGCCCGGATACTGGCATTATCAGCGTCAGCGTGGATGGCAACGAGAGCAAGGAAATCGACACCTTGAACAAATACAGTGGTTTTTATTACCCGATGACCGTCATGTTTTTCAACGAACTTGAGGATGGCGAGCACAGCCTTGAGCTCGAGATTTTGCCGAATCGTAAAAACCGCATGAAACCCGGCGGCACCGCCCTGCGTGTGATTGGTTTTACGGCGAATTAGCCGCTAGCTCGCCAGCGCCTAATCAGCGATGAAGGATGGGCCGCGAGGCGGCAGTTGAGCCACTTCGTGGCAGTTACCGCCGACCTTGTCGGGGTGCCTACGGCAGAGTTTAGAGTTCGAGCTAATCCAGCTAACTGTGAGGGGAATGGCTCAGGGCTTGATAAATCCCAGAGGAGTAGTGTTCGGCTCTGATAGCCCTCATGTCTCTGGTGGCTCGGCTCATTCGTAGTGGTGATTTCGCGTAAAATTGCCAAAATTTGCATCATTTATCGGTAGATTGGCTGCGAAAAGAGCCCAAAAAATGCCATTGGGCAGGAAAATGTGCAAAAAAATGAGTAGTGATAGTCGTGTAAAATCCCTTTAGTAAGGTAATCTTTAATACCTAGAACCCTTAAATTCTAAAAACTTCAATCAGTGCAGCTTTTAGGGCTTGTGTTTTTTTAAAATACCGCCTAAAATCACGGATCCAGTTGTGTATATTCGTGTATCCAACTCTCAAATTTCAAATTCCTACACATAACTAGCCGCACCCCATTGCTCTTTGCATAATTTATATGAAAGAGCCTCATTAACAAAGTGAGACAAATTCCACACATATCTAACCAAACAAAAGGTGATCATCAATCACCTCACATTTCTGTGCGCCCTGCACTGGGATCGCGCTGGTTATTGTGTGGTATTACAGCTCTAACAGTTTTTGTGTTTCCCAATGCTCTTTATGGTAAAGAGCGGAAAATCAAATCTGACACAGACCTCAGCAGTTTAGGGGCAACAAGCGGAACATTTAGTGACAGCATCAAATTTGATAAAAATGGCAATACATTATTTATTGATGGTGATGTCAACGATGTGACATTGGCGGGTGAAATTCATGTGAAGTCAGGCAGAAATGGTAACACGATCGAGGCAGAGTCTGATTTTACTGGCACCGTCTCACTCTCTGCAGACAACGAATACAATCAGGATATTACGTTACGAGGTGGCACCATAGCCATTATCGGATCTGGAAAACTTGGCAACGGAAACTTCTCGGGAGACATGGACCTGGGTAGTGGTGCTAACACCGGAATATTCAAACAAGATAGTAGTTCGGCCCAGACTTTTAGCGGCACCATCAGTGGCACAGGATCGCTCATCAAGGATAACACTGGTAAGCTAACACTCAGCGGTTCTAACACCTATACGGGAGCCACGACCATTGACGGCGGTATTTTGGAAATCCAAGGTGGCTCAGCGATGAGCAACACAGGTGCTGTAAGCGTCAACTCTGGAGGCACCTTTGAGGTGGATAACAACGAAACCATTGGTAGGATTGGAGGTGCGGGTAACATCACCTTGAACGCCGTCCTAACCACTGGAGATACCACCAACACAGGTATCTCTGGAGCCATCAGTGGCAGTGGCGGCTTGACGAAACAAGGTAATGGCACCCTGGAGCTGACCGGTTCGAACACCTATACAGGCACTACCACGGTTAATGCTGGCACCCTGCGGATGGTCAACAGCTCTGCGGGAGACGCTATTTTCGCAGCAACAGCTGCCCAGCAGGCCTACGTTGTTAACAGCGGAGCTACCCTGGAGTTTAGTCGCAGTCTCGTGGGCGGTGCAGAGGATGGAACAAAAACGATCAAGAAGTTTAACCTAAGCGGAGCAGGAACCTTCAAAAAGGCGGGAGACGCTGAGCTGAGAGCCTTTTCAGACTCCACTATCAACATGTCCAGCGGAGCTCTCTTTCATGTCCAGTCTGGTATTTTTACGGTAGGAGGTAACAACAATGCGGCCGATTGGAGTGGCAACCTCTCTGACCTGCAGGTCGAAAGTGGCGCAAGCATTGACGGAACAGGTTCCTCAATAAGGATCGACGAGCTCAATGATGGTTTGAATGGTGGTGGCACGGTTCTCATCAATGGCGGCATCACGGTTGGTGTAGATAACGGCAACGGCTCCTTTTCAGGAGCTATTGTAGATTCAGCTCTAGGTTCTACCGACACTTATAATCTCACCAAGGAGGGAAGTGGTACCCAGACACTCACAGGAGCCAATACCTACAGCGGAGACACCACCATTAGCGGCGGTACTCTCGAGGTTAGTGGTGCTGGTTCACTCGGAAGTGGCACCTACGCCGGAGCGATTGCCAATAGCGGCACCTTCAAACAAAACAGCACCGCGAATCAGACATTGAGTGGAGTCATCAGTGGAAGCGGCTCAATGGTGAAGGACAACAGTGGCACACTCACGCTCTCTGGAGCCAACACCTACACCGGAGACACCACCATCAGCAACGGAACATTAGAGATCAGTGGTGCGGGAACACTTGATAGCGGCACCTACTCCGGAGCCATCGCCAATAGCGGCACCTTCAAACAAAACAGCACCTCGGATCAGACACTGAGTGGCGATATCACCGGCACAGGTTCACTGGTCAAGGACAACAGCGGCACACTCACACTCACTGGGAATAATACATACAGCGGTGGCACCACGCTCACGGGCACCGGCACCCTTGTTATGACGGGTGTCACTTCAGCAGGCACGGGAGCCATCGTCCAGAGCGATACGAACTCGATCCTACGCATCGATACCACAGGAACGATTACCAATAACATGACTCTGTATAATTTTGAGTCACTTCGAAATGTGACCCTGAGTGGTGACATCAACGCGCAAGATGCGACTTACAAAATCGCCACCGGGAAGGAGACCATTCTCTCCGGTAATATCACAGGCACGGGTAAGTTATCCCAAGTAGGTGCGGATGATGCCAACTACAGGGGAATACTCACCCTAGCAGGAGACAACGACTTCGAGGGTGATACCGAGGTTGATTCGGTGCTGAATGTCGGCTCATCAGGTGCGCTTTCCGATAAATCAAAACTCAAGGTGAACAATGGAGGCATGGTCAAGCTCAACGGGTTTGATAGCACGGTGGCAGGTCTTGAGGGCAATGGTATCATCCAGGGCTCAGCGGCATTGACTGCTGGTGATGAAAACGACGCAACCTTCGCTGGAATCCTCCAAGATGGTGATAGTGGTGCGCTGTCCCTCGTCAAAAAAGGAAGTGGTAAAATGACTCTCTCAGGAGCGAACACCTTCACGGGCGATACCAACCTCGATGAGGGTTCGCTCGAAGTGAAGAACGCACAAGCGTTGGGCACGGGCTCACTCAGCCAGACAGATGATAGTTCATCATTGATCTTTGACACCACAGGCACGGTTACCAACGACCTCAGTATTTTTAGTGTAGAGTTTCTGCAGGATGTCATCCTCAGCGGTAACATCATTGCCAACAACGCCACCTATGATGTAGCTGATGGTGTCACAGCTGAGGCATCAGGAGATATCACCGGCACAGGTGGCACGACCAAAATCGGTCTTGGCACCCAGGTGCTCTCAGGCAATAACACCTACACGGGAGCGAATGATGTGCAAGTAGGCACTTTAAGAGCTGGGTCCACCACCGCATTTGGTAATAACGTAGCAACCACAGTGGATTCTGGCGCTGATGGATTCAGCAACTCAATCGGCTCCTTGGCAGGAACAGGAACAGTCGAAAATGCGAACGCAACGGCGGCCACACTCACCACGGGTGGGGACAACACTTCCACCACCTTCTCCGGAGTCCTGCAAGACGGTAATGGCGGGGGAGCACTGTCGCTGACCAAGACCGGCACCGGCACCTTGACTCTGTCTGATGCTGGCACCAGCACCTACACCGGTGCCACCGCGGTGGATAATGGTACCCTGCGTCTTTCAGGTA
>CBFHPA010000060.1:0-9948 GCA_965657565.1 Oceaniferula sp. | reverse complement strand
CTCACGGTGACCACCTTTGCCTCCAAGGAGCACCTGATGAAGGAAGCTGAGCGCATCAAGTCGATGCACAAGAAGGTGAAGGGCAAGTATACTGACGCCCGATCTGACACCAAGTCCTACAGCGCCTACCATCAAGACCTTCTCCTCTGGGTGCACATCGCCTTTACCGATTCGTTTCTAAAAACTCATCAAGCGTATTC
This sequence comes from Oceaniferula sp., assembly GCA_965657565.1. Taxonomy (GTDB): domain Bacteria; phylum Verrucomicrobiota; class Verrucomicrobiia; order Verrucomicrobiales; family Akkermansiaceae; genus Oceaniferula. The sequence goes on along the minus strand of CBFHPA010000060.1, from coordinate 9,748 downwards.
ATCGACTCCGATTCCGGGCGGCGCTGATGCCTATGTCAGGCTCTGGGGTGAGTCTGTTAAACCACTCGGGCTAAAGGAAAGCCCCGCTACGGAGGCTGAGCTCAATGAGGCTCTGGAGCGCTTCGAGAGTGAGCTCACGGTGTCGGAGGACACCAAAGAGGTCATCCAATGGATCTATCAGGCACCTCTCCCAGGGCCTGCCAGGCTCGTCTACAAGCTACTCTTCCAAGCCGCCTATATGACTCTCTCTGAAAGACACCAGGAAATGATCGGGATCAAGACCTTGCCCGCATGGTTGATCCAGCCAGCCACTCGATTGTCACTGCGCTGCATGAAGGTGATGTTAGGCAATGAGGACCCTCTGCAAGATGCTGCGAGGGAGCGCTTGGCGCGATGGGAGAAGGTGAATCCAGCTGCGAGCTAAAAAGGCATAGCCGGCTGAGAGATCGAGCACTCTGGCTGACCCTTCACACATGTTAGGCATCTAAAAGACAATGACACATGAGGGCTGACACAGCTGTTTGCAAAAATGGCACGCTGTTTGCTCAAGCTTATGATGTATTGTATTTGGGTCCTTTTGGATTTAAATATTCGTGTGGGGCTTCCTTGTGTGGGGGAAGCCTCACACACCTCTCTCTTCCAGCTCCTCAGTCACCATCCCACATTTAGCCCGTGCCCCCTACCCTGTAGCATTGGCGTGCTCGCGGAAGATGAGGTGCTCGTTGCGCTCTTCGAGTGAGCTGACCATGTATTTCGACGAGAGTAGCACGACCCAGTTCCCATCCTGGTCTCGGGCAATGGAGCATCCTGATGGAAGCTGCACCTCAGGTGCATCTCGCTCACGCCTGTGTGGGTCAGGTTCTTTCTCCTCAAACCAACGGACCAGTGTCCATGGAGAGTGTTCGAGCCGGGTCTCGCATTGATACTCGGAGACGAGGCGTGCTTGCAATACTTCGAACTGAAGTGGTCCGACTGCTCCCAGCATGGGAACGGCTTGGACACTACCATGCACATGGTAGGCCTGGGCGACGCCTTCTTTCATCAGCTGCTCCATCCCTGAGCGGTAGCGCTTGATGTTGGCTGTGTCTTTATTGATGATGTAGGTGAAGCACTCAGGGGTGAAGCGAGGCATCTCCTTGTAGACGACCTCAGGATCACTGGTGAGGGTGTCTCCGATCAGGAAGTTGTAGTTCCCGACGAGAGCAAGGATGTCTCCTGCGTAGGCGGTGTCGAGTGTTTCGCGGTCTTGGCCAAAGAGCTTCTGAGCATTACCAAGCCGGACTTTCTTACCCGTGCGCTGGTCGACGACCTGCATATCTCGCTCAAAGACTCCTGAGACGATGCGGACAAAGACAGCCCGATCGCGGTGCCGTGGGTTCATGTTGGCCTGGATCTTGAAGACAAAGCCGGAGAAATGCTTGGTATTGGGATGCACCAGCTCCCCTGCACTAACACGCCCTGCTGGGCCTGGCGCCATCTCAAGGAAGCTCTCGAGCATGTTCTGCACACCGAAATTGTTCATGGCGCTGCCGAAGTAGATCGGCATCTGCTCACCAGCAAGAACCCTCTCGATCTCCAATGGCTCGGTAAGGCCATCGAGCATCTCGACTTCCTGTGTCACGGTCTCGTAGAGGTCATCACTCAGTGCCTCACGGACTTTGTCATCCTCGATCCCAGCGACTTCGAGCGGTGCCTTGTAGGTGCCTCCAGAGGTTCGCTCGAAGAGGTTCACCTCGGCTTTTTTACGATCATAGACACCACGGAAGCGCGGGCCATCACCCAGCGGCCAGTTCACCGGTGCAGGAGCTAGCTTGAGCACATTCTCTAGCTCGTCGATGAGCTCGAGCGGCGGGCGCGAAGGGCGGTCCATCTTATTGATAAAGACGAAAATAGGAACGCCTCGCCGGCGGCAGACGTCAAAGAGCTTCAAGGTCTGTGCCTCGATGCCCTTACCGGCATCAATGACCATAACCACGGCATCGACCGCAGAGAGCACCCGGTAGGTATCCTCCGAAAAGTCGTGGTGACCCGGGGTGTCGAGCAGGTTGACGCAGTAGTCATTGTACTCGAACTGAAGAACCGTCGAGGAGACTGAGATCCCCCGCTCTTTCTCCATGGCCATCCAGTCACTCGAGGTAGACTGCTGTTCTTTCTTAGAGGTGACGCTGCCCGCTAATCCAATCGCGCCTCCGTAGAGGAGCAGCTTCTCAGTGAGCGTCGTTTTGCCCGCATCCGGGTGGGAGATGATCGCAAAGGTGCGGCGACGTTCAATTTCGCGTGCGGAAGCTGCGGTGACCGCATTTGTAGGAACTGGATTTGTCAAAGCGAGAGGCGTGGTAGCCCAAAGCCACGGTCATTGCAATGGCAATGGATGCAGGCATGACAATGAGCCTCAATACTTCCAGAAACCGCAGTGTGCCACTGCTACTCACGCTGCAGCAGGATCAGCACTTGCCCGTATCCATCTTCCTTATTGGCAGTAAATGCTTTAGGCCTTGCTTGCATCCCGAGGCAAATTTTGAGCTTATCGCCTTTCATGACATAGATCCCCTGCAAGGTATCTCTCGCCTTGCCATGCACTAACGGAGTCATATCGAAGGTAGGGATAGGCTTGGCAACACTGTTGAGTTTGATCCGGTGGTCTGCTTGACCTGGCTCCGTTGGCGTTACGATGAGCATGTGACCTTTAAACTCATATTTCATAGTCGCTATAATCTCTGGTGGTGCCGGACTTCCAGCAGCCTCCATAGCAAGGAGCTTCCATTTACCCTGCATCGCCTCAAGATCAGGATCTATGTCCACATTCTTGGCAACTTCAGCAACAGCCCCGCTGGATTTCTCCACGGCCTGCTCTTCAGTCTGAGCAAGCAGAGACATTGGCAGAGCCAGAAAACTTGCAATAACAGATAAGGTTGTGATGTTCATGATGAATGAATTATGAACAAAACAATTTTTGAATCAACCACTTATCGGCAGGCATTTAACTCAGCTCCTCATCAATGAAATCGAGCAAGAGCTCTACAAGCTCGTCGATCGCACCAGGGACATCTTCTTCGATCTCGGCCAGATACTCAGTCTCAGACTCGGTGTAGTCGTTGCGGTCCTCATTGCGCGCACCACACCAGCGGCTCGCATTCATAGGGTCAACGAGCGATGTAGCTCCGATCAGCTCGTATGAATTAATAGTGCGCTGGTGATCAATGCCACTCTGCCAGAACTCATGCAGGCAGTCTTCACTCTGTAAGATAGGCACGGTCTCGTAGATGTCGAGGACAGCGCGCTCCTCACGGCTGAGCTCACGCTCGGAGGCTTCGCTCTCAAGCTGATCGATGATAACTTCGATCTTATCCGGCCATTCGATGGGTTCCTGTGCAAACATGTTGTGCGGGGCATAAAATAAGATCGTGGGGTTTGCCAAGTAAAACATGCTCTTCTTTTTTGGGCTATTGACATAAATTCGCCGGAGCTGATCAAAACCGCTCTATTAATGCCAAATGCCCTGCGGCAATAGATCTTCACACGAACAAATCGCTAGTCATCTATGGCACACATGATAAGCCTACGAAACACTCGGTCGAAGCTATGTTTCACATGAATCATTACGCATACATTTGTTCCATTCTCCTGCTCACTTTCGTTACATCATGTGTGAATCATGGAAGCTATGCTATGCGAGCTGAGAGAGCATCGCTACTTAGTCGTGATCTTCAAAGGCTCTCAACAACTGTCAGCCCATCGGAGGCGGACAAGATGGCGACTACCGCTATCGAGCAATCGATTCGAATTTCAGAGAACTACAAGCCCATCCGTATTGCCTGGCTCAATAATAGCCTTGTGAATATCGGCCTACGAGATCGCGGCCTATGCTACCACTGGCGTAATGATTTGTTTCCTCCACTCTTCGAGTTGAAATCAAAGACTCTCAAGCTACGACTGGCCACATCGAGCCGTGGCAAATACTTTGAGCACAATGCTATCGTTGTGACCGCTGAGAATCTAGCATTTGAGCAGGGCCTGATTCTTGACCCGTGGCGCGGAGGTGGGCGCCTTTGGTGGGGACGTTTTGATCAGGATAAGTATCCATGGGTCTTACTAGATCGGGAGCAAACCCCTGTAGCACTACGCTCCATGCTGATCGGGAACTAGCGTTCGCTCGCACTGAGCAAGAAATGCACACAAAATACCAAAATCCGCCACGCAAGCTTGGCTGATTTGATGTAAATGTTAGGCGTAGTCAAACCTTAAGCCCCAAACCTAACATCATGAAATCTCCACAAACCACAAGCAAGGCTGAAGCCTCGGCCAACCTCGACTCAAAAGACCAACATACACATCACTTCTTTGATCCCGCATTCATAGCGTTGGTTAGCACGATCATTCTAAATTTAATATGTTGGTGGGTATTCGCTTGGCTGATCACTTCGGCAGCGAGCTTCATCCATTGAGGGTGACATCTTGATCTTGGCTAATAGCTAGCCCAATACCCCATTCACTCATTCACCCGTATTTTCAGCACAGGCTACCAGCTTCGCTGCACCCTATTGCTTTGTGGCGGCTACCACAGATATCTCAACGAGCAGTTCAGGTCGTGCCATGCGCGCCTCAACACAGGCCCTGGCAGGAGCATGCCCCTCTGGCACCCATGCGTCCCAAACTTCATTCATCGCAGCAAAGTCTTTCATGTCACGCACGTAGACGGTAGCCGAGAGCATATGCTCACGGTCTGATCCAGCTTGCAGAAGTAGCTCATCTACCTTCTCCAGCATGGTCTCGGTCTGTTCAGTGATACCTTGGGTGGCATCTTTACAGACCTGCCCACAGAGGTAGATGGTGTCGTTATGGGTGACAATACGGCTCATGCGCTGCTTCGTTTCTTGTCGTTGAATGCTCATGGCGAATGCATAGCACCATTGGTATCCAAAGCCCAAGCCCGAATAACATTTTGACACTGTTCACAGATCCTCTAACCTCATCTTTCTAGTCTTTGAATTTCCAGAAAAATACACTCTAAGGCAATAACCACTCTATGAAATACGCGCTCAATCTCATCGCACTCCTCTTTCTCACCGCCAGCCTGCATGCCCAGGAAGATCTCCCCGCTGAAGACGGCAGATACATCACTGCGGAAATCAAAGCGATGATGATGGCTTTCAACGAGGGCAACGCTGACCTAGTGATCAAAAAAACACACCCAGCCATCTGGAAATTAAGTAAAGGTCAGGAAAATTTCGAGAAGGCTTTGAAGCAGGGAGCCAAACAAATCATGGAAATGGGCATCAAGATTGACAAGCTAAAGGTAGAGCAGCCAAGCACCTTTTATAAGGCAGGCAAGGAGTCTGTTTGCTTTGTACCGATGAGCTCTGTGATGCAGATGAAAGACCAAAAAATAGCCAGTAGCTCATTCATGATCGCAGCTAAAGGCGAACAAGGCGAATGGAAGTACCTCGACGGCACTTTCGTAAGAACCAACCCCGATCAGCTCTGGACTTTTTTCCCCGAGCTCCCCAAAGACGTCCAACTGCCAGAGACAAAGATGGAGCTTCTGCCTTAAGTGCGGTTCAAATAGATTGGTATACTTCAGTATCTTCCTGGCCCAGCTATCGGCTACCACACATAACTACCTGAGCTCCACCTAATCTGGGTGCCACTAGCCCCATGGTGCTTCACGCCCATGTCATGCAGGTCATCAAGCACATGGCTCATGATGAGCCTTTCATTATTACATTGGCAATGCGCTAGGTGTGTGTAGAATGTTACACTGTTGCTTTTTCAGCGGGTGAATACCCATGAGAAAGGAATTAAACCCACCCTTGCCATGAGAAAGAAATCGAAGCGACGCGCTATGCGAGCGATCTTGATGATCGTAGCATTAGGCACGGCTGGTTTCATCACGCAGCCGCTGATTCAATTTAGCCCAATAGCCCCCCCCGAAAAGCAGGCATCAGATGCTCACTCACAAGGACAGATAGATGATGCAAGCCGCCTCAACCAAACAAAGGTCAGCGAGATCTGGGAAATCCCAGTGGCTGCTGAGGATGCTGAAAAGCAACTTGGAGAGCTACTCGAACGGGCACGACGAGATGACTTGAAGGTGTCAATCGCAGGTGCCAGGCACAGCATGGGAGGCCACACCATCTACCCCGGTGGCATTGTCATCAACACCAGACAATGGAACCGCATGGAGCTGGACGACAAGCGCGACACCCTCAAGGTCCAGGCAGGCGCTCTATGGGAAGACATCATCCCCTACCTCAACAAGCACGGTAAATCAGTGGCTATCATGCAGTCCAATAACTCCTTCTCTGTGGGCGGGTCGATCAGTGTCAACTGCCACGGCTGGCAATACAACCAGCCCCCCATCGCCTCGAGTGTCGAGTCGTTCCGCATCATGCTCGCTGACGGCAGCATCAAGCACTGCTGTCGAGAGCATAACCGTGAGTTATTCTCCCTGGCTCTGGGCGGCTACGGCTTGTTCGGCATCATTCTCGATGTCGATCTCCATGTCGTCGCCAACGAGACCTACCGACTCGAGCAACACATCGTACCGGTGGATAAGTCTCTGGCAACCTTTGACAATAAGATCACAAGCAAGCCCGGCCTCGAGATGGTCTACGCTCGTATGAATATCGTGCCCGAGAACTTACTCGACGAGGTCATACTCAATGCCTTTTACCGCATACCCGATAATGAAGAGAACGATCATGCCGCTGATAATGAACTGGTCGAGCCTGGTTTGATTCAGCTACGCCGCGCCGTATTCCGCGGTTCTGCGGAGAGCGACTTCGGCAAGAAACTTCGCTGGAACGCAGAAACCAAGCTCCAGCCCACGCTCAAGGACAAGACTATCTCACGCAACCAACTCTTTAATGAAAGTGTCGAGGTGTTTGAGAATCGAACTACTGACACCACGGACATACTGCACGAATACTTTGTGCCACGACACCGAGCCGCCAGATTCGTCAAGACCATGCGCAACGTCTTGCAGAAGCATGAGCCCAATTTACTCAATGTCACCGTGCGCAGTGTCAACCGTGATGATGACACCTTCCTGCGCTACGCCGACCGACAGATGATCGCTTTTGTGATGCTCTTCGTGCAGGAAAAAAACTACGCTGCCGAAGACGCGATGAAGTCACTCACCCGCGACCTCATCAATGCCGCACTGCGGCACCAAGGTCGCTACTATCTACCCTACCGGCTACACGCCACACACAAGCAATTTCACCGTGCTTACCCGCAGGCATCACAATTTTTCGCACTCAAGCGCAAGTATGACCCTGAGCAGCTATTCCAAAATCAATTCTACCTCAAATACGGCCGGATTGATGAGACTCAGTAGCCGTGTGATCCATAGCTCACAGAATTACTATCTACAGACCAGCATCCAGGTTGACAGCTGATACTCAACGTCTATCAGTAGGCTCCCAATGATTCAGAGCAATCCAAACAACCCACCCTCATACCCTGTGCTTATTGTCGGCGCTGGGCTCAGTGGCCTTACTTGCGCCCTGCGCCTCCATGAGGCTGGTGTCGCTGTGCATGTCATCGAGGCGGGTGACGGCGTCGGCGGTCGGGTTCGCACAGATCGCGTTGAAGGCTTTCTTCTGGATCGTGGATTTCAGGTTTACCTCAGCGCCTACCCTCGTGCCGGTGAGCTACTCGACCTAGAAGCTCTCGATCTACACGCGTTCGAGCCGGGTGCGATCGTTTATGACGGCACGGGCCTGAAGCGAGTGATGGATGTTTTCAGAAGGCCTCGCTATCTGATCGGCAGCGCACTGTCGTCCATTGGCAGTCTCGCCGATAAGCTACGAGTTGCATTGCTGAGGTTCCAGACTCTCGGTAGCTCCGAGCAGGAAATACAGGCTCACCACGATCGATCCACCGAGGATTTCCTCAGGGGCTTTGGCTTCAGCGAAAAAATGATCGACGGCTTCTTCCGCTGTTTTTATGGCGGCATCTTCCTTGAGAAGGAGTTGCGCACATCGAGTCGCATGTTTGAGTTCACCTTCAAGATGTTCAGCCAGGGTAGCGCTACCCTGCCGGCACGTGGCATGGGCAGCATCCCGCTGCAACTCGCCCGCAGACTGCCCGCAGAGACAATCCGGATCAACTCCCCCGCTACCTCAGTAAGCAGCACCTCGGTGACCTTGGCAAATGGCAGCGTGCTACAAGGCAGCCATGTGGTGCTTGCCACTCAAGCGTCACAAACCAGCGAGCTCATCCCGAGCTTCAGCAACATGGCTCCCGCATGGCGCTCGGTGACTAATGTCTACTTCGCTGCAAACAAATCCCCGCTCAACGAAGCCATCATCGCGCTCAACGGCAGCAGCAAGGGCCTCATCAACAACGTCTGTGTCCCCTCTGACGTCAGCCCGCATTACGCCCCCGAGGGCATGGCTCTTATTTCTGTATCTCTGCTCGGACTGCACAGAGACGAGCACATTCCCACTGAGGTGAAAAAGGAACTGGCAGCATGGTTTGGTGAGCAGGTCGATGACTGGCAGCACCTCAGAACAGACATCATCAAACATGCACTACCTGAGCAAGCTCCTAAAGAAAACCCACAAAACAACACCGAGGAAGGCAAAGGCTTTCTCAAAATCGATGACATCATGATTTGTGGTGACCACACGACTAGCGCCTCGATCGAGGGCGCGATCATCTCTGGTAATCAAACCGCAGCCGCGCTATTGGAATCCATGGGCAAGTAATCGCACTACAAAGAATACAATAAAGTATTTGCGCACTCAGATATCTTGGTAATCTTGAGACGTGATTATTACTGCTGCCGATATGGCCAACATGGAGAAGCTGGAGAGGGTCCAGTTTGCCACCACCTTACCCGGGCCTAAGCCCATCTGCCTGGTCGGCACTCGCTCGGCAGCAGGTGTGGCCAATCTTGCTCCCTTCTCTAGCATCACCCACCTCGGCTCCTACCCGCTACTCATCGGCATGGTCACCCGCCCTGACGTCGTTGAGCGCAACACACTGCAGAACATTCTCGATACCAAGTCCTGGACCTTGAATCACGTCACCTCCCAGACAGTTGAGCAGGCCCATCAGTGCTCAGCGCGTTATCCAGGCGATGTGTCAGAATTTGACGCCACAGGTCTTACTGAGCTCACCCATGAGGACATCATCGCTCCCTTTGTCAAAGAGTGCCCGATCCGCTACGCGCTTACCTTAGCAGACATCATCGACATCCCCGCCAATGGCACCAAGCTGATCATCGGCGAGGTTCAGCTCGCTGATATACCAGACGAGTCCTACGCCAAGGACGGCACTATCTCCATCAGCGAGCATGACTCTCTGGCCTCCACCGCACTCGATACCTACTTCACCATTTCAGAGCACGCGCGTCTTCCTTATGCCAAGGCTCCTGAAACTCCCTGAAGGCTGCTACAAATCCGGATTCCAAACCGCCATGATGACACCCACCGACGCGCAGCGACTCGCTCAGAGAGTCCAGCCAGACTCACCCGTGGTGATGAAGCAGGAATGGTCTCACTTGCTGTTTCTGCACTGGGAGATGGACCCTGCGATCATCCAAGAGCAACTCCCCCCCGGACTTACCGTCGACACCTTTGACGGCAAGGCCTACTTAGGCGTTGTCCCCTTTCACATGAACAACGTGCGCCCGTCCTTCTGCCCTACCGTGCCAGGGCTTTCCTGGTTCTTAGAGCTCAACCTCCGCACCTACGTGCATGATGAGAATGGTGTCCCCGGTGTTTGGTTTTTCTCACTG